>JBBIJG010000447.1:0-2632 GCA_037446095.1 Caldilineae bacterium | reverse complement strand
CGCTGGAGGCCCAGGCGGCCCGTCGGGCGGAGGCAGCGGCCCGTCGGGAGGCCGAGACCCGGGCCAAAGCGGCTGAAGCTCGTGCCCAGCAGGAGGCCGAAGCTCGAAGGAAGGCCGAGGAGGAACTGGCTCGGCTGCATGCCGAACTGGCCCGTCGGCGCGGTTCAAGCAAGGCTGAGTCACCTTCCGGGTAGAGGCCCGCCGCATTAGGTGTTGAGCAGCAGCCGCATGACGGCCAATAATGGAATTTCCCATGAACTTGGGTTCACCGGCGTGCGGATGAAAATGGGGTGAGCGTAGGGCAAATCTCAGAGTGGCCCTGCTTTTTCAAGGAGGAGGTCAATTGTTGCATACGATTTTGGATGAGAGACAGGCGGAATGGCTCAGGGAGGAGCGGCAACGGCTGCAAGAGTTAAGCCTGATCCTGGCTGGTTTCGAGGCTGCCCCCGAAGACATGGCTACCCTTCAGAGATCCATCTTGCAACTCGATGAACTCTTCCTTTTGGTTGTCGTCGGCGAGTTCAATTCGGGCAAGTCGGCTTTTATCAACGCCCTGCTGGGGCAGCGCGTCCTGGCCGAGGGAGTAACGCCCACTACGACCCGGATTTACATCCTGAAATACGGAGAGCAGGCGGCCACAGCACCCAAAGAAGAATTCGTTTCGGTCATCACCTGTCCGCTGGATTTCCTGCGGGAGATCAACATTGTGGACACCCCCGGCACTAACGCCATCATCCGCCGCCACGAAGAGATCACCGAAGATTTTGTGCCGCGCAGTGACCTCGTCCTTTTCGTCACCTCGGCCGACCGCCCCTTCACCGAGAGCGAACGCATCTTTTTAGAGCGCATCCGCAATTGGGGCAAGAAAGTGGTCATTGTCCTCAACAAGATTGACATTCTGGAAAGCGAAGCGGACATGGAAAAGGTGGTGGGCTTTATCACTGAGCATGCCAGGGACCTCTTGGGCCTGGCGCCAGAGATCTTTCCCCTCTCGGCCAAGCTGGCCTTGCAAGCCAAGACGAGCGGCGACGGTGCAGAAAGGGATCGCCTTTGGGAGGCCAGCCGTTTCGCCCCGCTGGAGCGTTACATCCTGGAGACCCTGGACCAGGAGAGTCGTATCCAGCTCAAGTTGTTGAACCCCCTCGGCGTGGCCGAGCGGTTGGCCGGTCACTACCTGGAAGCCGTCAAGGGGCGTCTGGGCCTGCTGCGAGAGGACCTGGAAACCATTGACAACATTGACCGCCAGCTCGGCCTCTACAAAGAGGACATGAGCCGCGACTTCGGTTTCCGTCTCAGCGACATGGAGAACATCCTGTACGAGATGCTGTCCCGGGGGATGGACTTCTTTGACCATGCCGTCCGCCTGAGGAATGTCTTTGATCTGATTGATACCGAACGGGTGCGGCGGGGCTTTGAGCAGAAGGTGGTAGCCGACACACCGCAGCGCCTCGAAACCAAAGTGCAGGAGTTGATTGACTGGCTGGTGGATAGAGACCTGCGCCAGTGGCAAGCCGTCATGGAATATTTAGACAAGCGGCGGGCTACACGTCATGAGAAGGTCATCGGCACCCCCATGGAGCCTTTCGAGTACAACCGGCAGGCACTGCTGGATTCCGTGGGGCGGGCCGCCCAGGAAGTGGTGGCCAGCTATGATAAGGAGGCCGAGGCCAGAGACATAGCTGAATCGGTACAGGCAGCCGTGGCCGGAACGGCTTTGCTGGAGGTGGGAGCCGTCGGCCTGGGCACTTTGCTGACCCTGGCTCTCAGTTCCACCGCCGCCGACCTGACCGGCATCCTGGCAGCCAGTCTCCTTGCTGTCGTGGGGCTCTTCGTTATCCCCGCCAAGCGGCGAAGGGCCAAAGCCGAACTGCGGACCAAGATTGAAGACATGAAGAGCCGCCTGATGGCTGCCATGACTACCCAATTTGAGCGGGAAATGGCACGCAGCCTGCGCCGTCTGGAGGAGGCCATCGCCCCTTACACCCGTTTCGTAAGGGCGGAGCAGGAACGGCTGCAGCAAGTGGAAGGACAACTTAAAGATGCTCTGGAGGCATTGAAGGTGTTACGGGCGCGGGTCACGAACCCCTAGCTTTGGCGTCTCCGTTGGCCATGCTGCTCATGCCCTGTTCCCGGTGAGGGAATGCCTCCGTCTGAGGCGCTGGAAGCCCGAAACGGCCAGGCTTAGCAGGCTAGCTCCCCAGGTGGCCAGGCTGATGGTGAGGCCCACCTGGAAAGAGAAAGGGGCGTACTTGAAAAGCACAGTGTGCTGGCCCGGTTCCAGATACACCGCTCGAAAGGCATAGTTGGCCCTCAAGATTTCTCTCTCCTCTCCATCAACGTAGGCCCGCCAACCAGGATAATAGGTGTCGCTCAGGACCAGATAGCCATCCCGGTCCAGAGCGACTTTTATTTTGACGGAGTTGGGAGCATATTCGGGGGACAAAGGGATGGGAGATGAGGGATCAGGGATAGGGGGCGCAGAGACAGGCTTCTGACCTGGGGCCGATTTCAGCAGCACGGTGCGGTGGGGATCAAAAGTCGGATCGGACAGGGCGGCCAGCAATTCCTCATCGTCGGATATAACCTGAGCCTGAAAGACGACGTACGCCCTGGGCAGAGCCTCATCGTTGCG
>JBBIJG010000446.1:0-2672 GCA_037446095.1 Caldilineae bacterium | reverse complement strand
TGTTGTAGTGGCTGAAGATGGGCACGTAATGGTTCAGGTCTTCGCCCTTAAAGGCGTTGATCACCACGGTCTTGTTCTGGACGCAGACCAGGTCGGTGAAGCCGGCCTTGCGCAGGGCCAGTATAGTGCCCTCCAGTTGCCAGGGAGTGGTGTTGGCGCTGGGCATGGGGTAGTGCCAGGAGATGTTGTCTTTGAGGATGGTGGTCGCTTTCGGGTCGAGGGCCTGTCGCACCCCGGCCAGTTCTAACAACCGTTCGTAGTCTTGCAACACCGTCTCCGGCTGCGTGCGCAACACGGCGACTTTAGCACGAGGGGTCATACCTTCCTCCCGTTGAGATTTGAGACTTGAATTGAGATTAGCCCGTTATCCCTAATGCGAAGCCCATTCCAAGCAACAACAAGACTAGCAGGGAGATCAAGGCAAAACGCCACCAACCGATCCTGGCGTAGCCATAGACAAGCATCACGACTCTCGCTACAGGAGTAATCATCAATAACAGGAGCCCCAGGTAAATCAAATCCACTCCATTGGCCATCAATGCCTGGCGCAGAATCTCACTTAGTGGAGGGGTGGCTTCTGGACGTGGTGTGCCACGAACGAGCACAATGAACAATCCCGCCATGAGCAAGATGGCACTCAGGGACACGCCGGCTAAGAGCGTGTAATGGACAAGGTGATCAATCTGATGTTCCTTATTAGCATCCACCGTCGTTATTTTCTCTCGCTCGTTACAGACCTGCTCGCACGAACATCTGCCAGGCCACCGGCAGAAGGAAAACGGCAAAGATGGCCTGTATCAGTCGTCCAGGCAACCGTTGGTTAATAACTGAACCGATGACAGAGCCCAACAACACCCCCAAAACCACGTCGGCGGTCAACGCAGGGCGCACTTCGCCCCGGTAAATAAATGCGCTGGCCACGGCAGTGACCCCGATCATGAAATTGCTCGTGGCTGTGGCTGCCTTGATGGGTACGCCGCAGACCAGGTGAATCACCGGCACTTTGATGAAGCCTCCGCCGACTCCCAGCAAGCCGGAGAGGTCGCCTGCGATCAGGGAAGCCAGGAATCCCAGCGGCGCTTTCCGGACCCGATAGCTAATTTGCCTCCCCTCGGCAGGATCGTAGAAGCACGCTCCTAAGGGGCCAGGGTCGCCTGGCTGGCCATTGAGAATGTCTGCTCTCTCGCCTTTGCTGCTCTTCCACCCTAATAGAACCGCGACGATCACCAGGACGACGGCGAATATCCGCTAGAGGGTAACCTCCGAAAGCCATCCCGCCGTCAGGGCACCGGACATAGCTCCTAGCACGGTTGCGACTTCCAATGTCATCCCCAATCGCATGTTGGCCAGACCCCTTTCAACGTTGGTGGATGCCACCGCGCTGGAAGTGGCTATGGTGCTGACGATGCTGGTGGCAATGGCATGGTGCATTGGTACATGAAAGATGAGGACAAGGGCTGGCACAAGAAATGTGCCACCTCCTATCCCCAGGATGGCACCCAGTACGCCAGCCATTGACCCCGTCAGGAATAGCCAGAATAGATTGTGGATGGTTAGATACATTCCTGAAACCTACAACTTTCTTCGGGATCACCTCTGGGATGGGAATGTTTAAAAAGCGAATACCGGCCCATCACGGCAGACCAACATCCCTTCTCTCTGGCATGACCCACAGATTCCCAGCCCGCACCGCATGTATCCCTCCAAACTCATTTGGCAGGGGAGGCCATAGCCCCGACAGAGCTCCAACACTCTGTCCAGCATGGCCTCTGGCCCGCAGGCATAGACAGCATCTATCTTGCCTTTCTCAAGGAGCGATTCGGCTGCCTCGGTGGCCAAGCCCCGGACTCCCGCCGAGCCATCCTCGGTGGCCAGAACCACGGCGCAGCCCAAGTCGGCGAAACGCTGAGGGAAGATCAGGTCGGCCCCAGTCTTTGCGCCGATGACTGCCGTAACCCGCCGCCCTGTCCTCACCGCCTGTTGGGCTAGGAAAGCCAGAGGGGCCACCCCACAGCCGCCGCCAATCAGTAAAATGCGCTCTCCCCTCAACTCAAAACCTCGCCCCAAAGGCCCCCGGAACCATATTTTATCATCGGTCTTCAACCGGTGCAACTGAGTTGTAAAAGGGCCGACCCTGGCCACCGTAATGGTCATAGGGTTCCCGTCCACCAGGCTGAAGGGTTTTTCGTCCACCCGAGGCAGCCAGACCATGATGAACTGACCAGGGTCCGCCTCAACTGTTGCTTCCAGGACGAAGGTTTTGACCGTAGCGTTTTCCTCAGCAACCTGGGTGATTTTGGTCGGCTGGGGCAGGCCACTCTTCACCGTGCTGCTTCCCCTGCTCTGAGAATCGCTTCTACGATCTTGGCGTAGCCGGTGCACCGGCAGACGTTGCCTGAGATAGCCTGCCGGACCTCTTGTTCGGTAGGATGGGGATTTTCATCCAGCAGAGCCTTAGCAGTGAGGATCATGCCCGGGGAGCAAAAACCGCATTGGATAGCTCCATACTCGACAAAAGCTTTCTGGACCGGGTGCAACTCCCCCTTTGGCGCCAGCCCTTCAATGGTCGTGATCTCCCGGTCCTGGACTTCCACGGCCAGGGTCAGGCAGGAGCGAACGGGCTTTCCATCCAAGAGGACGGTGCAGGTCCCACAGGCCCCCTCGCCACAGCC
>JBBIJG010000445.1:0-2686 GCA_037446095.1 Caldilineae bacterium | reverse complement strand
CTGGTCGGGCACGGTCTGGTGGTCCTTGTCTTTGATCAGAGAGTTGCCGCCGATGGCAACTACAGCGACTTTTTTGTCCATGAAGACCCCCTTTCTTAAATCAGACGGTCCAGCGCTTGAAATCGCCCTTCACGGCTTAAGCCGGGCGTCCATCCTTCGCTCCGCTCAGGGCTTGCCCTGAACGAAGGCGTGGACGCGGCCATGTTAGCTCAGGCGCGGTAGGCTTGAGGGGTGTAGTCCGGCAGCTTCTTCGCGGCGAAGATCGGCTTGAGCCGGGCGAAACGCTGTCGTCCACCCACCAAAGGGATGCTGGGCCATTCGTCGCCGATCAGAGGCCGGGCGTAGCGTACAAAGTCGTCGGTCACGTCCACCCGACTCGGCGCGATCCAGGCCGCCGGAAAAGCCCGCTCAGAGTTGGCCACAAGCTCCAATGGCACTTTGTCGTAACGGACGTTGTAGAGAGGGCCGGGTTCTCTCAGGATCGTGGCCATGTAGCCGGACCCATCCTCCAAAGCCACCTGGACGGCCTTTTCCCCAACCTTGTAAGCCTCTTCCAGGTCCACGGTCGAGGCATAGATCATGCTGTGGCGCTGGTCGGTGCCTGGCACGTTACCTCTGGCCACCCCTCGCGCCTGCAAACCCACTTCGTTGAGGTAGTTCACCACCCACTGCTCGACCGTGATCTGGCTGGATGAGAATTGGACGTGGCCAAAGGCGTCCCGCCGCTCACCGATGTCACCCACCGAGAAGCCTTCGCTGATGACAACCATAGCCCGGCCTCGGTCCTTGAGCAGATCGTTGACCCGGTCCGCCAGTTCCTCCAGGCTCAGGCCCGACTCCCTCATGACGATGAGCAATGGCATCTCGCGGTCCGAGCCGCGGCAGGGATGAAGCCGATCTTGCGGCCCATGGCCTGCATCACCAGCACCGGGTCGGAGGGGCTGGAGCCGGCGTTTTCCTCGTTGGCGTTCTGCACGGTCAGCGCCCAGTAGCGGGCCACGCTACCATAGCCAGGGGTGTGGTCAATCAGCCTGAACTCGCTGTCGCCCACGTCGTTGTCAATGGTCTTGGGCACTCCGGTCGCGACCAGGTCTAGCCCTCGCTCATGAGCCAGGCGGGCCACTTTGTGGGCTGTATCCATCGAGTCGTTTCCGCCGATGTAGAAGAAGTAACCGATGTTGTGGGCTTTGAAGACCTGGATCACCCGCTCGAAATCTTCTTGCTGGGTTGTTTTCAATTTGTAGCGACATGTGCCAATGGAGCCGGCCGCCGGGGTGGTGCGCAGCAGGGCAATCTCCTCTGCCGGCTGGGCGGAAAGGTTGAGCAGCTCTTCTCTCAATACGCCTTCGATGCCGTGCCAGCCGGCGTAGACCGTACCAAAAGCCTCAGGCGCTTCACGGCAGGCCTCGACAATGGCCCTTAAAGAGTTGTTAATGACAGGTGTCGGTCCACCCGATTGGGCAACGATGACATTTCGGGGTGCGGTCATCTTTCCCTCCTCGGTATCATTTTCTTACATTGTACCACAAGATTCCCACTTTCTCAACCCGGGGGGTAATCTCAGTAGACCGCAATTGGCTCTATCGGCCATCGGGCGAAGACAGGAGCGTCAAACAACCGTGGGCTTCGAGGTAGGCCAAAGGGGTAGCCGAAGGCAATGCCTTCGGCTACCCCAGCCTGGCTCACTTACCGCTGGTTACGAACCCTGTGGTCTACTGCGTCTGCATGTAAACCCAGGCCATCGGTACCGCCCGTGCGATTTACCTTGCCCTTTTCCAGGAATTGGTATATAATATTTCCCAAAGCCTTGAGCTATTAAGCCAAAGGCAATGCCTTCGACTGGACAACTATGTCTCATCAACGACGGAGCGAGAGGCGTGGGGAAGAAACCACCCGCAAGGCATCTGCGCAAATGTGTCAGGCAGGCGAGGTGACCTCTAAAATGTGCAAAGGCCCTCGCTTTTGAATCTTTAGGCTTCGATAAGGGGGATTAAATGAAAGAAGTGGTCATCGTAGGAGGAGTGCGGACTCCCATTGGCAGTCACGGGGGGGCCTTTCGGGACCTGTCTGCCCAGGAACTGGCCCGCATCGTGATGGAAGAGGTCATCAAACGGACGGGCATTGACCCCCATCTCTTTGATGATGTAATTCTGGGCTGTTGTGGCCAGTTTTCCGACGCAGCGAATGTGGGTCGTGTATCGGCCCTGATGGCGGGGATACCTACCCATGTGCCGGCCTACACCGTGCAGCGTAACTGTGTTTCCGGCATGGTGGCCATTACCAACGCCTGTCAGGCCATCCAGGCTGGCGACGGTGAGATTTTCCTGTCCGCCGGCACGGAAAGCATGAGTAGCGCACCCTATGCCGTGCGGGGAGCCCGTTGGGGCCTGAGGCTGCGCAGCACCGAGTTCATTGATACGCTTTGGGAGGGCCTGACCGATGGCGTCTGTGGCATGATCATGGGCTACACGGCTGAAAATCTGGCCATGCTCTACGGTATCAGCCGCGAGGAGCAGGACCAGTTTGCCGTCAATTCCCACAAAAAGGCTTTCCGGGCCACCCGCATGGGCAAGTTCCGTGACGAGATCGTGCCGGTAACGGTGGTCAAGAAAGCAGCAGGTCAGGAGGTGGTGGAGGAGATCATCCAGGATGAGTGCATCAATCCCGGTCTGACCGTCCAGAAGGC
>JBBIJG010000444.1:0-2693 GCA_037446095.1 Caldilineae bacterium | reverse complement strand
ATTTTGCTCCCAATCGCCGGGCCGGAGGAACTTTTCCGCCGCCAGGGCTATGGCTTCCATAATAGCCCCCCACTGCTGCAGAGTCCCCTCCGCCCCCTTACGCTCACCTGCCGATTGCTGCAAGGCAGCCACCTGTTGGCGCAGGCTCTCCAACTCCTCGATCAGTTGGGCTCTGCTCTTTGTCCGATCGCTTACCTTGGCCATTATCCATCCACTCCTTCGTCTCAGTTGTCCCCTTCAGCCAGCAAGCCATGGCCACCTGACACAAGGGAGCCCTGGTCGGTGCCCAGGCGCACGTAGGCGCGCGAGCCACCCAGGGCCCGGTTCAGCCCCTCCGCCGTGATGCGCAGCAGGGCCTCCATATCGGTGGCCCG
Organism: Caldilineae bacterium; assembly: GCA_037446095.1. Lineage (GTDB taxonomy): Bacteria > Chloroflexota > Anaerolineae > E26-bin7 > E26-bin7 > E26-bin7. Next base: position 2,319 of record JBBIJG010000444.1, on the reverse strand, counting down.
CTGCATCTGGTCCGAAATCTCACGGATGAGGCGTTCGCGCTCTGCGCGGGCCTGCATCTCCTGGAACAGGCGACGGCTTTCGATGTAACCGCTCACCCGCCTGACGACGTCGCCCAGCAATGCGCTCTCTTCGTCGAGGAACTCGTGTTCCTCGGTGTAGGCAATGTAGATCCGGCCCACGACCTGATCACCGATGCGCAGGATCTGGGCCATCTGGCATGGCAGGTTCATTGCCGCAGGCGAACCGTAGACCCGGCCCTCGAACTCAACGGCCGCCAGACATACCTCCCGGTAGCGCATGGCCAACGGGATGCGGGCTGCCACCCACCGCAGGAACTCCGGCACCGGCGGGGTCTCCTCAATCTTGCGCCCCAGATCGTTCAGGCAGGCAAGCTCCCTGACGCGCTCTCCCAACAGAAAGCTGGTTCGCCGCGTCTCCTCAAATAGACGGGCGTTTTCGATGGCCACCGCCAACTGTTCGGCCAACGTCTCCATGGTGGCCACATCCTCCAGGGTGAAGGCATTGCGACGTTCGCTCTCCACATCGAGCACCCCTATGACCTTGTCCCTCAGCTTGATAGGCACCGATAGCTCCGACAAGGGAGCCCACTCACCTACGACCATATAATGGGAGTCTCGAGAGGTATCATTGGCCAACTGGGTCTGGCCGGTTTTGGCTGCCCAACCGATCATGCCCATCCCAATGGCCTGGCGGTATTCTTCAGGGATGGCGGCGCTGAAACCACTGGCAGCCGCTCTTAAGGCTAGCTCGCCAGTTCCCTCATCCACCAGAAGCACAGCCACGTGATAATACTGGAAGCTCTGCTGGATAGATTCCACCGTGTCCTTGAGCAACATCTCCAGGTCAAGGGTCGCGGCTGCTTTTCTCATCACCTCATTGACCAGGCTCAGTCGAGCGGTTCGCTTTGTCTGGTCCTCGAACAGGCGGGCGTTCTCGATGGCGATGGCCAGTTGGTCGGCCATGGTCTGGAGCACGGTGATGTCTTCCTCGGAGAAGGCGGCCGGTTGGGTGCTCTGAATGGTCATAGCCCCAATGACCTGGCCTCGGGAGATAAGGGGCAGGGCCAGCTCGGAGCGCGTCTCTGGCAGCAGCGGGTTCTCGAAGCGCACGGCCTCTGCACCTACGTCCAGGGCGATGCGGGCCTGCCGGTGGGCCACACACCAGCCGATCATGGAGGTGTCGCCCACTTCCAACTTGTGGCCTTGCTCCAGCATCTTCCGGCCCGCTTCCCCAGTGCCGGCGCGCAAAACGGCCCACCGGCCCGGCTCCCCGGTCCACCCGCCAGTCTGGTCCACCAGGAACAGACCGACATAGTACAGGTCGAACCGCTCGCAGACCAGGTCCACCACCTGCTGGATCAACTCGTCCGGGTTGAGGATGCTGCTGGCCGCCCGTGAAACCTCAGCCGCGGTCTGGAGTTGGAGGGCCCGGCGTTCCAGGATCTCCTCTATCTGCTTGCGTTCGGTGATGTCCTTGCCTATGCCCACGAGCCCTGTAATCTGCCCGAGACTATCGCGCAAAGGCACTTTGGTCGTGGAAAGCCATCCCTTCCTGCCGGTCACCAGGTCCAGGAGGGGCTCTTCCCAATTGATCAGCGGTTGACCCGACCGGATGATTTCCTGTTCGTCAGCATAATACTTTTCGGCCAGTTCCCGGGGGTAAAAGTCAAAGTCGGTCTTTCCAAGGAGCTCATCCGGTGTGGTTGCCCCCATAAGACGCGCCACCGCGATGTTGCCAATCACAAAGCGGCTTTCGGGGTCTTTGGCATAGATGAAATCTGGCAGGTTGTCTATCAATGTGCGCAACAGACGGCGTTCCTTCGCCAGGGCCTCCTCCGCCTGCCTGCGCTCTGTGATGTCCTGCCCCACCTCTATGAACCCCTTCACTGTGCCATCCGGCCGGAAGACCGGAAAAGCCCGCAACCTCACATTGAAACGGCTGCCGTCATCTCTTACACCTTCAGTTTCAACCTCCACGGGCTGACCGGTAGCTAGGGCCTGAACTCCGGGGCAATGTGGGCAAACGGCGTCCCGTTTTTCGAATTCCTGGAAACACTTTCTTCCGACCATCTCATGGGGAAGTTTGTTAAAATGTCTGGCCTGCGCAGTGTTTACCACGACGATATTGTAATCGCAATCTATGAAGTTGATCCCCAAGTCAATGCTCTCTAATATAGAGCGGTAGAGTTCTGCGCTTTCCTGCAGTGCCCCCGCTGCCCGTTTGCTCTCAGTTTCTGAGGCTTCCAATTCGGCAACGCGCTGACGCAGCCTCTGTAGCTCCTCAATCAGTTGCTCTTT
>JBBIJG010000443.1:0-2701 GCA_037446095.1 Caldilineae bacterium | reverse complement strand
GGAACCCGCTTCCAGCAGCTTGTGACCGAGTTTGTCGAGACCATCAGGAATTTGGGGCCTCATCATGGACCGGAAAGTTAGCCAGCAACTGTTCTCCAAAATGAGCCAGGACCCCTTTGCCCGCTTTATGGGGATTGAACTTTTGGAGGTGAGACCAGGCTATAGCCGCCTGAGCATGACCGTCGGGGAGCACCACCTCAACTTCCACGGGTTGCCCCACGGGGGAGCCATCTTTTCCCTGGCCGATGCCGCTTTCGCTGCAGCCAGCAATTCCCACGGCCAGACCGCCGTGGCTCTCACCATGAACATCTCCTTCCTTACACCCGTGCCGGTAGGGACAAAGCTCATTGCCGAAGCTCAAGAGGAGAAATTGGGCCGCCGTACCGCCCTTTATCACATGACGGTTACCACAGAAGGCGGCGACCTGGTGGCCTCCTGCCACGGAATGGTGTACCGCAAGAATGAATGGTTGATTGAGGGTGAAAATGCAAGACCCTATCCCGAAGATCCGTGAGATAGCCGGTCAACTGCTGGCCAGCGGTCAGGTGGACGGGGTGTTGGGCCTGGGCGAAGAGCACGGCCATGTTGGCCCCCATCTTTTCCGAAGCGAGGATGATTTGGCCACGCTGGTCCTGGAGCCTAAATACCCTCTGGCCAACATCTGCAAGCTGATCCAGGCCAGGTTCCCCAATGGACGGTTAGGAGTGATAGTCAGAGGCTGCGACGAGCGGGCTCTCATCGAGATGGCCAAGCGGGAACAAGTGGACCTGAACCGGCTCACCCTGATCGGGCTGGCCTGCACAGCATCTCAAGCCAAAGCCTGCCTCTGCCGGCATCCCTATCCGCAGCGGGTTGATGTGGGGGAGAAAGGGGAAGGTGTGGCACCCACGGTTGATGAGGCCGTGCAGAAACTGTTGGAGCAGAGCCTCGACGAGAGGATGGCCTTCTGGCACCACCAGTTCTCCAAATGCATCAAATGCTACGGGTGTCGGAACGCCTGTCCGGTCTGCATCTGCGACGAATGTATCCTCGAAGATGAGCTGTGGGTCCAGCCGGGCTTGGTGCCGCCGGATTACGCCTCTTTTCAGCTCATCCGCGCCTACCACATCAGCGACAAATGCATCGGCTGTGGCGAATGTGAAGCCGCCTGCCCGATGGACATCCCTCTGACCCGGCTGTACGCCCTGGTGCGGGAGACGGTCAAGAAGCTGTTCGACTACGAGGCAGGCACGGACGCGGCCGAGCCCTCACCGCTGGCGACCACATTGGAAGAGACACCGATCTTTGAGGCTGGGGAGAGATAGGATGGCGGACACCATAAGCGAACTCGCCCGTCAATACGATTTGTTTCTCTGCGTCGAGTGCGGCAAGTGTGTGGCAGCCTGCCCTATGACGGAGATTTTCAAGGACTTTTCCTACGAGGTATCCCCCCGGGGCATGATCGAGAAGACCCTGCTGGACTTTGATGTCCTGACGGACATTGGCATCTGGTTCTGCCTGACCTGCGACGTCTGCACCGAGATCTGCCCGGCCGGGGTCAGGTATCGGGATTTCGTCGAGGGAGTGCGGCAGTTGGCCCTGCGGAAGGGCCTCACCCAGCACGGGCTCTTCTGCCAGCGCTGCGGCAGGTTCTTTTTACCCAGGCACACCCTGGAATACATCCGTGAGCAGTTAAAAGACGGGACCCTCCCTAATGAATATCTGACCTTCTGCCCCAGGTGCCGAAAATACAACTTGGGGAAGAGGGTGAAAGAGGCCGTACCTGATAAAAGAAAGGCCCTCCTCAAACGCGTGACCTATTTCTGAGAAGAAATACCCCACCGGGAAAAGTGGTAAGCCTGCATCTAGACGCAGGCAAGGGACCAAAACTCGTGCCTAAGGTTTCTGGCCAGGCGCAGGCAGTGCCCTCGCCCGGCCAGAAGACTTCTGAATGCAGAGCCACAAGTCCGAGCACAGGAAATCGCAAATGAAGGTGAATTTGAAAATCCTCGGCCTGCCCACACTGACCAAGGCGATAGGTCAGAAAGAGCTGGACCTCAACTTTGAAGGGCAGACGATCAATGACTTGATAGGTTACATGGTCAAACGCTACGGCCGCAAGGCTGAAGAGGCCCTTCTCGACGAAGAGGGCCAACTGGACGTCACGATCCAGGTTTTGCTCAACGGCCGGGAGTGGATCACCCACGACTGCTTGGACACCCCCTTGAAGGATGGTGACAGTGTAGCGCTGATGCTCATGGTAGCCGGGGGATAGTCCAGCCTTTGCCATCACCCCTTACGGAGCGGCAGCCAGGTGCCCACCAGCGTGAATCCCCCTACGAAGGCAGATAACCTGTAGAGGCACAGCGCTGCTGCGCCCCTACAGGTGCGGTTTGAACCACCAGCCCAGCTATCAGACGGGCCGCGTTCTCGGCGGCGAGGTCCGCGTTTCGCCGCATCCGCATCATCCTGAATATCATTGAGGGGTTGCTCAAAAGATACCATAACTTGCGCCCCCACCCCCTAATTCGGGTCCATCGCGACGCTGGATCGTCAAGGTAATCCAGCAGGGGGGTAAAGTCGTATCCCGTGCGGGCATCGGCCTGGTCGCTGACAGCCCGCACCACCAGCCAGGGCCGCCCATTGGCCGCCGCGACCTGAGCCATGGCTGCCCCTTCCATTTCCACCACCAGGGCCTCAAAGTTTCTGTACAACCATTCCT
>JBBIJG010000442.1:0-2717 GCA_037446095.1 Caldilineae bacterium | reverse complement strand
AGATTCTTCGTGTGCTTAGTGTCCTTCGTGGATCAGCCAGAACAGCGTGCTTCCAGCACGCCTGCGCTGCTCAGTCTGAGCGTTAACGTTCAGGCCCAAAGGCCCGTCTGTGCGTAGAAGAAGAGGAGAACACGATGTCAGACGAATCTAGAGTCAAAGATATGGTGCGTGAGCGATATGGCGAGATAGCCGCCCAGTTCGTGGAGAAAGGGGGACCGGCGAGTTGTTGCCTGCCCCAGCAGACCGGTTGCTGCGGCTCCAGCCAGGCTGACGTGACTCAGCTCACCAACGCCCTGCGGCTCTACCCGGCCCAGGAACTGGCCGACCTCCCGGAGAGCGTGACGGGCATGGCACTGGGCTGCGGCAACCCCCTGGCCATCGCCGGCCTCAAGCCGGGCGAGGTGGTGCTGGACCTGGGCAGCGGTGGAGGCATAGATTGTTTCCTGGCCGCCCGCCAGGTTGGTCCTCAGGGCCGCATCATCGGCCTGGATATGACACCGGAGATGGTCAAGCTGGCCCGCCAGAACGCCAAAAAGATCGGCGCCACCAACGTCGAGTTCCGTTACGGCGAGATGGAGGACATCCCTCTGCCCGACGAGTCGGTAGATGTCATCATCTCCAACTGTGTCATCAACCTCTCGCCGGACAAAGACAAGGTCTTCGCCGAAGCCTATCGCGTCCTGAGGCCGGGCGGCCGCCTGGTTGTTTCCGACATCGTAGCCTACGGTCCGCTGCCGGATGCCGTGCGCAACAGCCCAGAAGCCTGGGCGAGTTGCGTGGCCGGGGCGTTGGATGAAACAGTGTACCTGGACAAGATGAGACGGGCCGGCTTCACCGATGTCGAAGTCATGGCGCGCAACCTGGCCGAGGTGGAACAATGGGCTGAGTCAGGTGAGCCGCCGGAACCGATCCAGCACCTGGGCGAACTGAAAGGCAAAGTGGCCAGCATCAAAGGCACGGCCCGCAAGTGAACAGGCTTAGCCCTTTTCGCCTCTGCTCAGCCCCGCCACCAGCATATCCAGGGCCAGAACCGGCTCCATCTGCCCGGTTTTGATGGTCAGGTCGGTCTCCAGCAATTTGCGGTAGATGGTCTCGAGCTGCTTCATCGAGAAGCTGTGCGCTTGCCGCAGGCCCTTCTCGGCCACAAAAGGGTGCAGTCCCAACTGAGCCCCGATCTTTGCCGGAGGGACGCCGCGCTCGGCCAAGTCCTTGACCTGAATCATGATCCTGAACTGGCGGACGATCATGCCCAACAGGGAAAGGGGGTGCTCTCCACCGTCCAGCAGGCGGTGCAGGAGCCGAAGAGCCTGTTCACCATCGCGCCGGCCGAGAGCATCCACCATCTCGAAGACGTTGGCCTGCTGGACGTAGCTGACCAGGAGGTGCACGTCCGCCCTGGTGATGGGCCGGGCCCCGTCAACGTAGGTGATGAGCTTATCGAGCTCCTGGTCCAGCAGGCGCAGGTCGTTGCCGACAAAAGCCGCCAGTTCCTCAGCCGCCGCCATCTCGATTTCGCCCCTCTTTTTCTTCACCCGGTCCGTAATCCACCCTCTTAACTGGCCACTCGTCGGCAGCCGAAACTCCCTGGCGTAGCCTCGTTTTTTGTCAGCCAGCTTGAGGACAGGATGGCCGGGGTTAAGGGGCTCATCCTCCACGAAGACCAGACGTGTGCTTTCAGGCAGGCGCTTCAAGTAGGCAGTCAGCCCTTCCAGGCACTCCTTTTTCCAGGCGGGTTGCTCTTCCCCTCCGGTCCCCAGCCTGGCCAGGAGCCCTTTGACAATCACCAGACGCCAGTCGGCCAGGAAAGGCATCGTGTCACAGGCGTGCCTCAACTCGTCCAGAGTGACCGTGCTCCCGTCCAGGATGGTAGTGTTGAGGTCAGCCATGGCCGGGTCGCCCATTTTAGCCTTCATTTCCGCCAGGACCTCAGAGCGCGAGAACTCGTCTTCGCCGTGCAGAACATAGAACATCTTCACTCTCGCCCCAGTTCCACCCGATGCATGACTATCCTGCCTAACTGTTGCCGTGTGATCTTCTCAATCCGAACCTTTTCCACCCAGGGCGATGTGGTCAGGTATTCCTGCAAAATCAGGCCCAGAGGTTGGGCCACGATGATAGCCGCTGTGGTGGCCAGGAGGACCTGGGGCAGCCTGGCCAGGCGGGATCTAGAACGGACGCTGGCGACGGCAAAGGCCGAAAGGCCGGCCAACACACCGGCTGTGGCGATATTGGTGCCGCAGCGGGGGTGAACCGCCAGCCCTGTTTCTCCGGCTTGCAAGCGGGCCAGCGCTTCTGAGGCAGCCTCGGCCACCAGCTCTGTCTCCACGTCTCCGTAGATGAGAAAACCCTTGGGCGTGGTGCGCCCCACCAGACGCAGATAGGGGTTGCGTTGGGTCAGGACGTGAATGGTGGCGTGTTCCAGCGCGTGGTTCTGCCGAATGGCGGCGATAAAGGGTATTTCCAATATGTTCATCGTTTTCCTTACTCCTTGATTTTTCCCAGGGGCCGGGCCTGGCCCCACCCCATTTTATCATATCTCAACGTTTTAGCAAAAACGGCTTCGGTTCATTCTCACCCGAAGCCGTCTCAGCTCGAAGATGTATGAGTGGGGCGGAGAATTCGTCGTTATGTCAAGGCTGCCCGAAGGCCCCGACGTAAACGGCGGGGCTGAGCAGCCCAAGGGCGTTGAAACGCCCTTGCAGCAGCCAGAACAGCGT
>JBBIJG010000441.1:1044-2725 GCA_037446095.1 Caldilineae bacterium | reverse complement strand
CCCAGGCAAACCTGGCCGCCACTGCTCCCTGTACCTTATCGTTATGGCACGTACGCAGATAGCCCTCATAGTCCGGCCCCCGGTCCGGCGCGGTCAGGAACGGCGCGGTATTGGAGGGCGAGACCGTCACGATACCGGCCTTCCAGAGGATGGGGACACCAGGGCGGGCCTCGCTGGAGCAGTTGGAACCGATGGCTGCCACGATGGTCGGGTCGGCGGCCAGTTTGGTGGCCGCAGCCGTGCCGCCCTCGGCGTTGCAGCCTGAGTCCTCGCCGGTCAGCTTGATGTCATGGCCAAGCAGTTTGCCGCCTTTGTCGTCAATGGCGATCTCCACGCCGCGCTTGGTGTCCGTGCCCAACGAGGCATCCGGCCCGGCGACGACAAACCAGTAGGCAATGTGGATCGGCTCGTCAGGTTTGATCTCCACCACACCGATCGCATCGGTCGGCTTAACACAGACCTCCGGCGCGGCTGTCGGCGCAGCCGGCGTCGGCTTGGGGGCGCAGGCTGCCAACCCTAGACTCAAAATGACCATGACCGCCAAAACGGTCCAGACTTTCCCTTTCACGTTCTATCTCCTCCTATTCTAAAGTATGATTCTTTGCAGGTCCGATGCCGGGAGCCCAACCCTCTTGGTCAAGTCGAACGGGTAGTAACACTTTGTGAAGGCTGATCACCCACTCTCCTGGAGTAACCACGCAAAATAAAACTTATCGCTTAATGAAAACGATTATAACGGATAGAAGAGATTTTGTCAAATCGTCAGACCAGGATCTTGCTTAAGAACAACCGGGTCCTCTCCTCCTTGGCCAAATCTGGATTCTCCGTAGCCGCTTTCATCTCGGCGGGGGTCATCTCTTCCACGATTTTGCCTGCATCCATAAAAATAATGCGATCGGCGGCCTCTTTGACAAAGCCCATCTCGTGGGAAACTACCAGCATGGTCATCCCTTCCCTGGCCAGGTCCAACATCACATCCAGCACCTCTTTGATCATCTCCGGGTCGAGAGCCGAAGTCGGTTCATCGAACATCATGATCTTGGGTTGCATGGCCAGGGCCCTGGCGATAGCCACCCGCTGCTGCTGACCACCGGAGAGCTGAGACGGATACGAGTCGGCTTTATCCGGGATGCCTACTTTGGCCAGTTGCTGGCGGGCTATACGCTCCGCCTCTTCCTTGGAGCGCTTACGCACGACACGCTGAGCCAGAGTGATGTTCTCCAAAGCGGTGAGGTGAGGGAAAAGGTTGAACTGTTGGAAAACCATACCCACCTCCTCGCGCACCTTGTTGATGTTAACCTTGGCATCGGTCAGGGGGATGCCATCCACGACGATGCGCCCCCGGTCAATGCTCTCCAGGTGATTGATGCAACGCAGCAGGGTGCTCTTACCCGAACCACTGGGGCCGATAATTACCACCACCTCGCCCCTTCTGACGTTGAAGCTGACACCTCGCAAAGCTTCCACATGGCCACGACGGAAGGTTTTGTAAACATCGTGGATCTCAATCATGATGTCACTGTTATCTTTCATTTGCACTTCCTTCCGTTAAGAGCTTATCTGAACGCTCAATTCCTACTGTCATTCGCCCTCTTCGTACTGCTCAACTCGGCGGAGCCCTTTATCCATAATCTGGCTCAGGATTTCTATGTCAATGTTGCCACCCGACAAGATCACGGCC
>JBBIJG010000441.1:0-1034 GCA_037446095.1 Caldilineae bacterium | reverse complement strand
TCCCTTCAAATCCGCTTTGCCGGAGAGCAAAGCGGCCACGCCCACGGCTCCGGAGCCCTCACCACCAGTTGAGCCGCCTGTAAGAGAAAGAACACGGCTTCGTAGATCTCTTCTTCGCTGACCAGGATCACCTCGTCAATGAGGTCCCTGGCGATAGTGAAAGGCACAAGGCCAAAGCCGCCGGCCAGACCCTCGGCAATGGTGGGGGCAGCATCGTACTTCTCATAACAGCGGCCCTCTTTTAGAGAGAGGTAGGCTGAAGGCGAGGCCTCGGCCTGGACACCGATGATTTGCACCTGGGGGTTGATGGTCTTGGCCGCCACCGCCGTCCCGGCGATGAGCCCTCCCCCACCGATGGGCACCAGGATGGCCTCCACCTCGGGCCACTGTTCCATGATTTCCAGGCCTACCGTGCCCTGCCCGGCCACCACCAGAGGGTCATCGTAGGTATGTACGAAGGTCAGACCCTGTTCCCGCTGGAACTTTTTGGAAATGTCGTGGGCTTCGTCGAAGGTCGCGCCTTCCAGGATGATTTCGACATCGAATTCGGTCAGCTTGCTTATCTTGGAGGCCGGGGTGTTGGTGGGCATGAAGATGGTGACCCGCCCTCCGCCCAGAGCCCGCGCCGCGTAGGCCACTCCTACGGCGAAGTTGCCCGACGAAACGGCCACCACCCCTCTGTCTCTTTCCGCAGGCGACAGGCTGGCCATCTTGTTGAGGGCCCCGCGCACTTTGAAGGAACCCGTCTTTTGCCAGTTCTCCAGCTTGAGGTAAACATCGCTGCCCACTTCCCGGCTGAGAGGGAAGGAGTGCTCCAGAGGCGTCTTCCTGAGCAGATGAGCCACATTGCGCCGCGCCATCAGGATATCGCCCAAGCCCAGCGCGACCTTTTTAAGAGTTCGCGAATTGGCTTTTCTCACCACCACCTGTCTTCTTTGAAAATAGCGACGCATTCGGCGAGGCCGACGATCGCTCCGCTTAATACCGGTACCCCGCTTTTATGGTAGAGTAGTCGGCCATGGCCTTGCGTCTCT
>JBBIJG010000440.1:0-2758 GCA_037446095.1 Caldilineae bacterium | reverse complement strand
GAAGATGTGTTTTCCTGCGGCGGCCGCCTCCTCAATCATCCGGGCATGGGTATCCGTACTGGAGCAGATAACGACCGCCTCAATATCCGGATTGTCCAGAATTTGCCGGTAATCTTGCACGGCGGAGGGAATCTGGAAATCTGCCGCGCACTTTTCGGCGGCTTCCAGGAAAATATCCGCGACAGCAATGAGGTTGGCTTGAGGGATCCGGTAGGCCAGGTTTTCGGCATGCACTTTTCCGATTCTACCGGCGCCGATAAGGCCCACAGTGACCTTGGCGGACATTGCGGCTAGCTCCTTTCCCTATGGTTTGACCATGATCTTCCCATCCTCCCTGCTCACCGATTGGGCGATGGCGTCTACCACCCCATCCAGATCGTAGCGGGCGGTGATGATCTGGGTCATGTCAATCAGCCCGGAGGCCATCATACGGATGACGCTGGGGAAGATGGCGTGGCCGGAGTGGCCCTGTGAGCCAAAGACCTGGCCCCGCCGGACCTGCAAGGTTTCCAGATACATGGGCACCCGCGTGGCGGCCCGCCCCACCTGAGCGATCTTGCCGTTGATGGCCAGCGACTTCTCCATCTCAGGTACTGTCACTTCCGGGGCGCCGGCGGCCTCCACGTGCAGGTCGGCCCCCTCGCCCTCGGTGAGGTCCATCACGACCTCATGGGGTTTCACCTCACGTGGGTCAAAGACGTAATCGGCACCGACTTTTTTCGCCAGCTCCCGCCGATTGGCTGAGAGCTCGAAACCGATGACCTTGGCTGCACCTGAGGCCTTGCACTCGGCGACAACCGCCAGGCCGATGGGGCCCAGGCCATAGACGGCCACATAGGCCCCGGGATGGAAGCCACCCGCACGCACGAAAACGCAATTGTAGGCCACGCTGGAGGGTTCCACCAGGGCTCCAGCCTCGTAAACTTTGTCTTCATCGCCGTAACGGTCCATCAGGGCGTTGAGCTTCCAGCAATACTTGGCCCCGATGGCGATGTACTCGGCAAAGGCGCCGGGGATGGTGAAACCGATTTCTTCCAGGTTAGCGCAGTGGTTGGGGAAGCCGTTGCGACAGGGGGTGCAATAGCCACACCAGATCATCTCCTCGGCCGTGACCATATCGCCGACCTTGAGGTCCTGGACCTGGCTGCCCACTTCGACGACCTGGCCTGAGAATTCGTGGCCTGTGGTCGTGGGGAATTTGGTCAGGCCAGGGTAGAGGATATAGCCCTGGTCGTCGGTCTCGTAGAAATGCATATCCGAGCCGCACACCCCGCAGGCCTTGACACGGATAAGCACCTGGTCTGGCTTGATGGTGGGTTTCTCCACTTCCTGGACCTGGAGCTTCGGGTAGCGCCAGACAGCGTTGCCGGTGATGGCCTTACCCGTTTTCTTTTCGAACTCGGAGAGTGCGTACCCCTCACGGGGTTCCCATTTGGCATTGAGGACTAACGCTTTCATGTTGAACCTCCATTTCTTTGTCATTCTTTGTCAAATAGATCCCGCATTTAACTGCCGGAGAAACTTTGGCGATCCCTCGAACAGCCCTTTTGTCCTCAAATGACAGGCATCACCTCAGTCTCCCAGACGATCCACGCACCACCAACCTGCCTTGCAAGGTGACATCGGACACGGCATTCGCCCCGGCCAGGATATCCAACACCATCCTCATGGCTATCTGCCCCATCTCGTATTTGGGCTGCGCGACCGTGGTCAGGGGAGGGTCCACATAAGCGGCGAAGGCAATGTCGTCAAAACCCACCACGGAGATGTCTTGAGGGACTTTGAAGCCCATCCGCCTGGCCTGGGCTATGGCTCCAATGGCCGTCATGTCATTGTAGCAGAAGACAGACGTTGGCGGGGGACGCAAAGCCAAAAGCTGCTGCATGGCTCGTTCCCCTCCATCTACCCGGCCGTTTCCTGCCCCAACCAGGAGGGGGGTGAATTCTATGTTTTGGGAGCGAAGGGCTCGCCTGTAGCCCGCCAGACGGTCGAGGCTGGAGCTGGCTCCTTCAGGACCGGTAATGTAGCCGATGCGCCGGTGGCCCAATTCCAGCAGGTGAGTGGTGGCCATCTCCCCACCATGGACGTTGTCCGTAGCCACCGAGTAGACATAGCGCCCTTCTCGCTGGTTGTTGATCAGGACGATGGGTACCGCCAATTCCTCCAGCAGGGGCAAATAGAGGTTACCCACTCGCGAGGCCGCGACGATGATACCATCTACCCTTTTCTCACGCAAAGTGCGCACGGCGGTGATTTCCCGCTGGGGTTCGGCGTTGGAATCACAGAGAATAACGCTATAACCGTTGTCCAGGGCCGTCTCTTCTATCCCCCGCACCACCTCCGCCACAAAAGGATCGGCAATCGTGGTGACCACCAGGCCAACCGTGTGGGTACGCTTGGTCACCAATCCCCGCGCAATGGCGCTGGGCGAATATCCCATCTCCCTTGCCAGACGACGGATGCGCTGCTTGGTCTCCTCAGCCACCAGGGAACTGCCGGCCAACGCCCGCGAGACCGTGGAATGGGAGACCCCTGCCGCTCTGGCAATGTCTTTGATAGAAACCCCCATCGGCCTTCCCACCTTTTACACACGTGTGCAAAAGGAGGTCCAAAAAAACCTCTCACAGGTGGCCCATGTTCGGCCACTATTTTAGCACAACTGCCTGCAATTGGCAAATAACCGTGATGGCCTATTCTCTCTGTATTGGACTTTGAACAACGATTTAGTGGCCGAGGGCAGATGGCTCGATTAGAGTGC
>JBBIJG010000439.1:0-2769 GCA_037446095.1 Caldilineae bacterium | reverse complement strand
TGAAGCGCCCTCAAGGCAGCCAGGACAGCGTGCTTCCAGCACGCTTGAGCCGCTCAGCCTGAACGTTAACGTTCAGGCCCCAAGGCCCGTCGGGGCGTGTATAGGGACACGCTAAACATAAGCGCAATTCTCCAACACACTCTTCCCCGCCCGGACAGCCTGGAAAGGCCGTCCCACACCTGTTAAGGAGGCTGCGCCCATCAATGGTTAGAGTTCTCTACCGCAGCCACAGCAGATTTGTGCCGCACGCTCAGGGATCAGCCAGCAATAGAGAGAGATAATCTGCTCGGCCACCTTTGACCAACTGTAGCGTTGGACCCATTGCACAGCCTGAGCGCTTAGCCTGGAACGCAGGCCGTGGTCTTTGAGAAGCAGGCTGATTCTCTCCGCCAGGGCTTCCGGGTTGCGATCCGGCACGTGGAAGCCGGTGATGCCATCCTGAACGGTGAAAGAAAGCCCCCCCACCTTAGAGGCGATGACGGGTGTTCCACAGGCCATCGCCTCCAGAGCTACCATGCCGAAGGATTCGTAATGAGAAGGCACGACCAGCACATCGGCTGCGGAGTAATAGTAGGGCAAGGTATCTTGAGCCTGGGCCCCCAGGAAGGTGACCAACTCACTGATGCCTAATTCCTCTCGCAGGGCTCGCAGGCGCTCCATTTCAGCGTTGATGGCCTCTGGCCTCTCACTGGCGTCCCCACCGACAATGCAGACGCAGATCTCCTCTTTCCAGCGGGGGAAATCCTGGACGACGAGGGCCATCGCTCTCAGCAGGGTGTCAATGCCTTTCAGGGGTTCGATGCGGCCCACGAAAAGGACCATGTGTTGCCGGTCGCACACGCCCAAATGCTGCCGGCTTCTCTCCTGGGACAGAGGGCGAAAGAGGCTCAAATCTACGCCACAGGGGACGACGCTGATCTTGCAGGGGGCGGCACCATAGAGCCAGACCATATGGGCCTTTTCCAGAGGAGTGGCAGCCACCAGCCGGTCGGCAAAGGCCATGATCTCGGTTTCGACCTCAATACGTCGGGAGGTTTCTCGCTCTTCCGGGCGTTGCGCCACGCTGTTCTTCATCTGACCCAAGGTGTGAAACATCTGGATGATAGGCGTGCCCCAACTCTGACGCAGTTCACGGGCCACCCAACCCGAGAGCCAGTAGTGGCTGTGGATCAAGTCGTAGGCGATACTCTGCTCTTCCGCAAAGCGTCTCACCCCGTCCACAAACTCAGGCAGGTGGTCGTAGACGAGATTTTTGTCGTAGGGAGCCTCAGGACCGGCCGGAACGTGAATGACGCGACAATTCTGCCCCAGGGTATCCAACACGCGGGGGATAGTCGGGTTTTGGGAACGGGTGAAGACATCAACCTGAAAGCCCCGTCGTCCCAGCTCGCGGCTCAGGTCACGCACATAGACGTTCATGCCGCCCGTCTCTTTGCCGCCCAGCGTGGCTAACGGGCAGGTGTGAACGCTGAGCATGGCGATGCGGTGTGTCATCAGGGCCTCCCCTGACGGGTTATGGTCAGGCGGTACACTCTGGTATCTCTGGCTCCAAAACGGTATTTGTAGGGCTCATCACCCCGCAGGAAGTCAAACCTGGCCCGGCCCAACTCGATAGCATGTTGAATACAATAGGCCAAAAGCACAATGCCCGGACTCAGATGAGCATGATGTTGGGGGTCGTAGCCCGAATTATAGACCAGGATGGCATCTCCATAATCGAAATTGAGCATCGAGGCCGCTTTTTGGCCGTCTACCTCGATGAAAGCCAACTGCAACCAGCCCAGGGGCTGCAAGACATGAGCCATGGCGCGGAAGAAACCTTTCATTTGCTCGTCCATGAAATCACCTTTGTCCACGCTGCTCTTTTGATGCAACTCGATAAAAGCTTCGATCTCCTCCGCCAGGTCCTGCTCCCGGTCAACGATGTACCATCGGACATCGGCTTCGCCCTCTATGCGGCGCATTTTACGTCGTATCTCATGGCGTTGCTTTTTATCCAGGGAGGCCAGGTATTCATCCCACCTGGCCGGCAGGTCAATGACGGGACATACATCCTCAACAGTGGTGCGGAACTGGTACCCCCGCCCTACAGCGATCTCGGCCAGAGTGCGGTGGGCAGGCGATATCTCGGGGACGTTGCAGAACTCTGCCACGTCCCAACCTGCCATTTCAGCGCTGTCCAGGTAGTCCAGCAAAGTGCTGTAGACGTCCCTCTCACACCCTCGGGCGACGAGGAGGTCCAGGTAATCGGAGACATCAACGCAGCCGACAATGCTCAGCTTCCTCTCGCCACCGGCCCCAGTGGTGCGGTAGAGGGGGGCGATGCCCGCCAGACGACCCTGGTCATCCCGCAGGGCGATCAGGCAGAGGTCTCCTTCGCCCAGATGCTCCCACCAGGTCCTCTGCCACTCCCAGGTGAGGAAAAGGGTATCAAAGGCACTCCGTTTCAGCAGCTCATTCCATTCTCCGGCTAAAGCGTCAAAGCCGCTGAGTTCGGTGTAGGTCTCGACTCTCATTTGCCACTCCTACTCTAAGTATAACAGATTTTGTGAGTCTTGACAATAATGGGGCCTCCTTGATTTTACCCACATCTGGCCAGGCCAGGGGATTGCCTTCGCTTTCAGGCCCGGCGATAAATCATCGGGCTAAAACGAAGGGCGATAAATCGCCCTCAGCTAGCCCGCTTCAGAGTGTATCGGAAAATGGCGGTGATGTTTAGCGTGTCCCTATACACGCCCCGACGGACCTTGGGGCCTGAACGTTAACGTT
>JBBIJG010000438.1:0-2771 GCA_037446095.1 Caldilineae bacterium | reverse complement strand
TTCACTTCCTGCCACACATCGCGCAGGACGCACCGATCCCACAGCCGGCACTCCCTTTCCACGCCCTCCTCCACACAGCGCAGCGGCGCCGTCGTGCCTTCCAGGGCGGTGACGACCTCCGCCAGGTCAATCTGGGCCGGAGGGCGGGCCAGGGAGTGACCGCCCTGGGGGCCCCGCTGGCTGACAATAAAGCCGGCCTTGCGCAGGGTGAGAAGCAACTGACTGAGGTAGGACTCGGGGATGTCTTGCCGTCGGGCGATGTCCCTGGTCTGGACTGCTCCCTGGCCATAATGCTGGGCCAGGTCGAAGAGGGCACGCAAACCGTATTCGCCTTTGCTCGATACCCACATGGTGACAAGCTCCTTCGCTTATTCTTGATTAAGTTGGTCAACTTACTCAATAATAAGTATACACCAAAAACGCCCCCATGTCAAGTCGGTACCAGGGAGCCAGGGAGAGCCTGCTGCGGCTTACTGGCGTTCACCAGCGTTCGGGTGAAAATGAGGTGGGCGCAGGGCAAAGGCAAGAGCCCGATGGAGGTAACGACTATCCGTTTCTCTTGGTCCAAAGACTACTCCATCTTTGCCTCTTTGAACAGAAAGGTCCACAGATAGTCCACAATGCTCCAGGTCTCCTCCTCGGTGAAGATGCTCCCCCAATGGGGCATCCCCGTGCCCATTCCCCCACGTCGGATCTTGGCGTAGTAGATTGCGCTGCTGCCCCCGGCCATGGTTTTGGCATCGGTGAAATCCGTCGGTCTCTTCTCCAGGTGATGCCCACCCGCCCCCTCTTTGGGGCCCGTTTCATCGTGCATAGCCCCGGCCTCGGTGAAATCCGGTGGCTGTTCCTCCAGATAGCGACTGCCCGGCCCGTCCCCACCGCCTGTCTCACCGTGACAGGCGGCGCAGTTCCTGGCGTAGAGGGTCTCGCCCGTCACCAGTCGCTCCGGCGTCGTCGCAGTGGACCAGAGGTAAGCCACCACATCCCAAACTTCCTCATCGGAAAGGGAAGCAACGGCCTTTTCCTTACGGATGGCCTGGAAGACGGCGCTGGGGCTCTGGCGGCGCAAGACTTCGGCGAGCTCAGTCGAGCCGTCACCCAGGGCGGGCAACTCTATCCGGTCAGCAAGGGCTCGCCCCCGGACCGCCGAAGGCGGGTTGGTCGGGTAGAACTCGGCCTCGTGAGGGCTGTCAATGTCAAGCCTAACTGAACCAGGCCCTTCGGCTTCGCTCAGGACAGGCTCTTCCTCGGCTACGAGGGGAGTATCTAAAGCCGCCGGGTCAAGCACCTCCAGCGTGCCTCGCATCCGATAGTGGTAGGGATCGCACCAGACGTTGCAGTAGTAGGTGAAGCGTCCCGCTTTGTCAGCCACGAACTCTACCGTAGCGATTTCCCCAGGGACGATGGGCCCCACGTCAATTCCCAACTTGCCGATGGCAAAGCCGTGCACCACGTCATGGCCGATAATCCGCAGCCGAACGGTGTCGCCTTTGTTCACGGTGATGTATTCGGGATCCCAACCCCCGGCCTTCGGGGCTCGGGCCACCAAGTCAATGACCTCGACTCCACCGTAAGTGGCCGGCAGGTAGACATACTGATAGGCGAAGATGCCCGTCGGAAAGCCGATGAGGATGATCAGCAAAGCGCAAAGAGCCAGAAGTTCCTGCTTATACATTCTTCACCCGTAACTGCTCACCTCACCCCCTACCTTCTCCCCTGACGACAAAAAGGCGTCGTCAGGAGAGGGGGAAACTTCGCCCTCCCCCTCCCCCGAAACGTGCCTTTCCGCTTCGGGAGAGGAGGCCGGGGGGTGAGGCTGAGTAGTACCTTCACCCCAAATAGAGCCGCAGAAAAGCAACAGTGACAACGGCCAAGAAAGCAGCGATCGGGATCAAGCCCCGCCTGGCCTGGCTTTCATCGGCACTGTGCTGTCGCCCGATGCGATAGGCGACGTAGATAGAGAAGACGAGGCCGGCGATGAGAGTCGCCACTTGCAAGTAGGGCACAAGCTCGATCAACACCGGCGTCCACGGAAAGGACCGGGTGCCAAAGAGGTCCCAGCCCCAACCGAAGGGGTCGGAGATGATCGAGAGGGCGTAGGAGCCGTTGACAAACAGGAAAGAGAAACTGAAAGCGACCCACAGGCTCAACCCCAGAGGCACCAGTGCGTAGGAGTAGTCAACAAACAACTGCTTCAGGGATACTCCTCGCAGGCGACTCAGGCCCCTCGATAGCGCAGTGACAAGCAGAAACAAGCCGGGCACCACCAGCAAGTTGATGCCCAGGAACGCGCCGGCGTACAGAGCCCGGCCCGAGATGGAAGCGGCCCCAGCCCAGTCCTTGAGCCAACCCCACGGCCCCAGGAAAACCGCGGAGTAGAGCAGGGCACAGGTCAGCATGATGAGCCCGTTGCAGGCTTCGCCTAATCCCCGGCCTGCCGCAACAAATAAATCCGAGCCAAACGGCCTGAAGTTGACGGCGACGTTGTCTTTGGGGCAGGTCTTCAGACATTCGGTACACAATCCGCAATAAGCATTCCGCTGCAGTCGCCAGGGCTTGACCAGCCAGGGACAACCATATCCTTTCTCGCTTCCCAGGTAGCATTCCTTTTCTCTGTGATGGCGGCAGACCTCGGGGTCTTTGACCCGCAGCTCCACCGGTGCGACCAGGGAATACAACCCGACGAATCCACCCACCGGGCAGAAGTAGCGGCAGAAAACCCGCCGTTCGAACACCAGGCTGAGAACGATGGCCATCACGATGAAGATCAG
>JBBIJG010000437.1:0-2775 GCA_037446095.1 Caldilineae bacterium | reverse complement strand
CGATGGCGGTGATGTTGCCCAGGCCTAATTGTTGCAGGTGGGGCAGCGAGAGCCCTCCTACGGCTTTGGCTGTATTGGCTAGGGTATTGGAGCCTGCGTCGCCGTACTCCGCCGCATCAGGTAGCTCACCTACCCCCATGCTGTCTAGGACGATGAGGATCACCCGTTCGACTGCGTCCATACTCTCCCCCTTGCAAAGGCGAAGGCATTACCTTCGCCTACCCTGAGTGCTCCTGTTGAAAATATAAGACGGAGCAAGTAAGCCTTGGCTCCGTCTTGCGTGCCCTCTGAGAAAAGCCCGGCCTGACTGCCCTGCCCCCTGGAGCGCGAACCTAAGCCGTCTTGCGCCCGAAAATTCGACGGAAGAACCGTCCTACCTCACCGTTCTCCCAGACGACCAGCACCGGAACAG
The DNA here is from genome assembly GCA_037446095.1 of Caldilineae bacterium. Taxonomy (GTDB): domain Bacteria; phylum Chloroflexota; class Anaerolineae; order E26-bin7; family E26-bin7; genus E26-bin7. The sequence continues at coordinate 2,363 of JBBIJG010000437.1, read as the reverse complement.
CGTTGAAGATGGACGAATAGGTGGCAGTGACCATGCCGATCAACATCACAGCGATGAACTGCTTGATACTGGCTCCACCGAAAAGCAGGATAGCAATCATTACGAACATGGCATTGAGCTGGGTGGTCAGAGAGCGGTGCAGGGTCTCCAGGATGCTGCGGTTGACGATGGTCTCAAAAGGCTCACCTCGTCGCCTGGATGTGTTCTCGCGGATGCGGTCAAAGACCACAATTTTGTCCTGCACGGAGAAACCAATGACGGTCAGGATAGCCGTTAGAAATAAGGCCTCCACTTCCCAGTTGAGGAAGAGTCCCATAATGGAGACAAATCCCAAAGCGACCAAGATGTCATGGGTCATGGCTGAGATGGCAGAGACGCCGTAGCGGAAAGCGTTGGGAACGCGGTGGAAGGTGATAATGATGAACGCGCCGACCAGTAACGAGGCGATGACCACAGCCACTGTAGCCGCCCGGGTTACCTCATGTCCCACCGCCGGGCCGACCGTAGTAAAAGTCGAGCTGGCCTCGTCAATGGGGCCAATCCGGTCTGCCAGAAGGGCTTTGATTTGATCCGCCGTCTCTATCGTTACGAATCCCATACGTACCTGCCAGGTGTTGTCCTCCGGCTTGCCCAGGTGCTGCACTATGGGATTGGCAAAGCCATAGATTCTGAAAACATCGCGGATGGCGTCCTCTGTAGTGGGTTGTTGGAATTTGATCACCATCAGGCTGCCGCCGGTGAAATCAATGCTCAGCCTCACTGGCGTGCCGTAGGTAAGGGTCGAGTAGACCATCGCTATCAGGCCCGGAACGATCAGCAGGGCTGAGATCAGAAAATACCAGTATCTTTTGCCGATGATGTCGAACATGCTTATCTCCTGCTGCACTAAACTCCCAACAGCCACCTTTTGCCCTGCAGGTGGCTGCCCAGCACATCGAAGGCGAAACGGATGAAAGTGCGGGTGACCGTGACCGCCGTGAACATGCTGGTCAGCACGCCAATGATCAGGGTCAGGGCAAAGCCCTTGACCATGCTGGCTCCAAAGGTGGAGCCGAAGTAAAACAGGATGGCGCAGGTGATGATGGTAGAAGTGTTAGAGTCCCGGATGGAGGTCCAGGCTCGGTCAAAACCCGCTTCGATGGCTGCTCCCAGACTGCGCCCGCCCCGTAGCTCCTCCTTCATCCGTTCGAAGATGAGGATGTTGGCATCTACCGCCATGCCGGTGGAGAGCAGGAAGCCGGCGATGCCAGGCAGGGTCAGGGTGACGTGGTTAAAGAGCGGTGGCAGGCCGAATTTGTAAATGGCGAAGTTAAGAAGGGCGTAGAGGGCCAGGGCCAAATCGGCCAGAAGGCCGGGAAACCGATAGTAGGTGAGCATGAAGAGAAAGACGATGCTCAGCCCGATGGCACCGGCGGTGATGCTCTTTCGCACCGAATCCCTCCCCAGGGTTGGGCCAACGGTGCGTGTCGTCTCGATACGCAGGGGGACAGGCAAGGCACCGTAGCGCAGCTTCACAGCCAGGGCTTTGGCTTCGGCCGGGGTGAAACGGCCTCTGATAATCCCCCGGCCTTGAGTGATGGCTTCCTCAATGACCGGGCAGGATACAACTGTTTTGTCCAGCACGATGGCCAGATACTGCCCTTTGTGAGAGGCCGTATGTTGAGCAAAGGTGGACGCCGCCTCTGGTTTCAGCTCAAAGGCGACCGCCGGCAGCGTGCTGCCTCCTTCCTGAGCTACTGTAACACCTGCATCTTTCAACCCGGAACCGGCTATCACCGTGTGGTAGACAACGGATGCAGGCTCGGTGGTAGGGGTCGGTTCCTCGGCGGGCGTCTCTTCCTCAGCCGGCGTTGCCTCAACCGTTGGGGTCACCACCGGTGTAGTCCCTATCGGAGTGCCTGTTTCTTCCGGAGAAGGGCTGCTCTCTTCACCTTCGGCCAGATAATCCGTCTTGACCTTCGTGCCAGGGGGCAAGAAGGTGTAACCGGCGTCTATGAACTCCAGCAGGCCCGTTTCCTGAATGGTTGCAATGGCTAGCTCGGGGTCTTCGATGCCCGGCAGTTCGACGACGATGCGGCGCTCGCCTTGTCTCTGGACCAGGGGCTCCGTCACTCCCAGGCCGTTCACCCGGTTCTCGATGATGACCTTGGCCGTGTCAATGGCCTCGGAGTCAATGGCCGTGCCTGCCGGCACGTCGGCCTCCAGGAGCACCTGCAACCCTCCCTGGAGGTCCAGGCCCTGGTGAACCCGGATGTCTTTGTCAATGTTGATGAAACCCCAGTGGATGTGGAGGCCGGGGTTGCCGGGCAGGTCAATCCAGATAAGCACCAAAGCCAGAAGGATAATTCCCGCCAGTAAAGCTT
>JBBIJG010000436.1:0-2786 GCA_037446095.1 Caldilineae bacterium | reverse complement strand
CAGCGTGGTGAAAGGGCCCATTCCCGTTTGAAGTTGCGCCGGGGTAATTTCAGTCCCAAAGAAAGGGCCAGACTTCAAGCGGAGGTCCGGGAGGGAGAGCTGGCCCGACGACGGCTGGCGGAGGCCAATTTACGCCTGGTGGTGAGCGTGGCCAAACGCTACATCGGTCGTGGTATGTCCTTCTTGGATTTGATCCAAGAGGGCAATATCGGTTTACTCAGAGCCGTAGAGAAATTCGATTACCGGAAGGGTTACAAATTCTCCACTTATGCTACCTGGTGGATCCGTCAGGCTATCAGCCGGGCTATTGCCGACCAGGCCCGAACTATCCGCATCCCTGTGCACATGGTCGAGGCGATCAACAGGCTGGCGCGCACCGAACGGCGCCTCTTGCAAGAGCTGGGCCGGGAGCCTTCTCCTGAAGAGATTGCCCTGGAAATGAATCTGGTCTCCAAAGAAGACAAACTCGCTTATGAGGAAGCCATCGCTGCCGGCGAGGCGATAGACCCGGCTCTGGAGAGGCGGATCAGAAGGGCGGCGGCCAAGGTGAGACGAATCATGAGAATAGCCCAGGAGCCTATGTCCCTGGAGACGCCGATTGGCGCTGAGGAAAACAGCTACCTGGGTGATTTCATTGAGGACGAATCCCTGCCAGGCCCTGTAGACGCTGCTTCACGCCAGTTGCTGAAAGAGCAGATGTCCGACATCCTCGCTTCCTTAAGCGAGCGGGAGCGCAAGGTCCTGGAGATGCGTTTCGGCCTGAAGGATGGGCAGGGCCACACCCTGGAAGAGGTCGGGCAGGCCTTCGGGGTGACGCGGGAACGGATTCGCCAGATTGAAGCCAAAGCCCTCAGAAAGCTTCGCCACCCCATCCGTAGCAAAAAACTGAAGGACTATCTGGGGTGAGCTTGACTAATCAGCTCGTAGCGTGTATAATATATCCAGTGCTCCTCGGTAGCTCAACAGGCAGAGCGGCCGGCTGTTAACCGGTTGGTTGTAGGTTCGAGTCCTGCCCGAGGAGCCTGGGGTTATCTTCGGTTGGAAGATGCCAGCGGAGGAAGAGGCCGTCAGTATGGTGGTACTGGCGGCCTCGCTCTTTTTCCACTTGATCAGCAGGGCTTGCGGAAGCCCCGGTCAGCTACCAGGATAGCCTTTCAGCTATGCAGGGCTGCGCGACGCACCTCCTAATGGATTTGTCTTCGCCGCCTCTATCATATCACCACTCGGAATACTTGGAAACTGGAGAAACGATTTGACCTCTCACTGCATCTGCGATATACTCATTTTTATCTAACATCCTGAAGTTAGAGAATAAATGCGGTGATGAGCAATGCCCAAAATCAAATCCACCCAGGCACAACAGAGTTTCGGCCAGATCATGGACCAGGCCCTGGCTGGCGAGGATGTGGTCGTGGAGCGCTACGGCATCCCCCGCGTGGTCATTGTTGACTTCAGGCGATACCAGAGGCTGATAAAAGCAGAACGAGAACTGCTGCGCACCCGCCTGCAACAGGCCTCTGCAGCCGCCTCGAGCCGGGCTGCTCACCTGAGCGAAAAAGAGGTCGGAGCCATGATCGAGCAGGCCCGCACTGAAGCCCATGAGACGAAGCTAAGTCATGATTCGGACCGTCATTGACACCAGCGTGCTGATCCGTTATCTGCTCAGGCCGAGCGCCGCGATTAAGGAAATGGTCGAGGAGCATTGGCTCAACGTCCCCAAAAGCAGTCAAAAGCGCATTCGCTCTCCGGGTTGCCACCGCCCCACCGGCATCCCCGGCCTGATGTTGCATCCCCCCGTCCTTCTCCTCAACCTGGTTGTCCGCAGCGCTGAGGACAATGTCCAAACCGATGGTGTCATCCCTCTCGAGACGGTGAACCGGGTCACGGCCCTCATCCGCCACGCCTACGATTTTTCCGACCTGGACCGCTCCCGGAGCAAGGGCATGTCATCGGCCAATTTTTCCACCCCGACGATTACCTGGCGCACCACATCGCCGATGTCCACGCCCAAGGGGTGCTCAATGCCCTCCAGGGCGACCTGCAGCCGCAGATGAAGAGCTTGCCAGCCGGCTAACTTTTCTGGAAGACGTTCTCAGGATTAACCTGGAGATTGATCAGGCTTCTGATCTGGACGAAGCCCTGGACCGCGTGGTCCGTAGCTTCGTGCGTGTTTCGGAAGCCAGAAACGGGTCTTTGATGCTTGTCAATAGACATTAGTGGTGGTAACCGGCTGGGCCGGCGGCGCAAGCGGCGGTTCCTTCAACGGCGCGGCCAGCAGCACCACCGTCCATACCGTAGCCAGATAACCCAGTGTCTTTGGGCTGGTTCCCAGGCACTGGTCCAGAGTGGCCTGGACAGCGTCGTTCGCCTTGCGTGGCCGGCCGCTACGGGGTTAGTCATACAACCCTTCGACGCCCTCAGCCAGAAAGCGTTCCAGCCACTCACGTACGGTCGCGGCGCTGTAACCAAAGAGAGCGGCAATCTCTGGGGAGCTTTTGCCCTGGTCGGCAAGCAAGACGAAGTGGATGCGCTCCGAAACCCGGCCTATTTCCCGGCGGGCACGAGCACGCAGGTCTTGGCGTTCCTCTCTGGTAAGATGCACATGGATCATAGCAGGTTTTCCTCCCAGCGGTACTTGACTAAGAGTATTATACCCGCTTACAGCCAAAATATAAAGAAACTTTTGGCTACTTGCTTAGCTGCTCTCCAGGAGGTCATGAAGATAGTTGGAAACTGGAGGCAGCCAGACTTGACAAGGGGAAAAAGGTGTGATATACTAATAAATG
>JBBIJG010000435.1:2590-2797 GCA_037446095.1 Caldilineae bacterium | reverse complement strand
TGGCGATTATTACAAGAAGGAAGCTATTACCTGGGCCTGGGAACTGTTGACCGAAATTTGGGGCCTGCCCAAGGCCCAATTGTGGGCGACCGTCTTTGAAGACGACAAGGGCGATCTGGGCCGGGATGAAGAAGCGGCTGGCTATTGGAAGACGGTGACAGATATTAACCCCGACCATATTCTGTTCTTTGGCCGTAAGGACAACTT
>JBBIJG010000435.1:0-2551 GCA_037446095.1 Caldilineae bacterium | reverse complement strand
GCAGCGAAATTCACCTGGACCGGGGCCCCGCCTTCTGTGACCTCAAGGCGGTCCCCCACCGCTGCGCGGTCAACGGCGATTGCCGTCGCTTTATCGAGATCTGGAACCTGGTCTTCATTCAGTACAATCGCTATCCTGATGGCACTCTGGAAGAATTGCCGGCCAAGCACGTGGATACAGGCATGGGCTTTGAACGCATCACCGCTATCCTGCAAGGGGTGGCTTCCAACTATGAGACCGACCTTTTCACCCCGATCATGGCCCGCACTCAGGAACTGTTGGGGCACAGTGAGGCCCAACGCCGGGCCCACATCGTACCCTACCGGGTCATTGCCGACCACGGACGGGCGATCACCTTCCTGATTGGTGATGGCGTGCGCCCCGGCAACGAAGGCCGTGAATACGTGTTGCGGATGATCCTGCGTCGTGCCGCTCGCTATGGCCGGAAAATCGGTTTTGAAGGGCCTTTTTTGGCTGAAATCGCCAGGGTGGTGATTGATACGATGGGTTCCTATTTCACCGAGCTGCGAACCCGGCGCGAGTTTATCCTGACCACCATTACCGAGGAAGAAGAGCGTTTCCTGCGCACCCTGGATGTGGGATTGGCTCGCCTTGATGGGTTGATGGCGGACCTGTCGGCCCGGGGCCAGAGGGTCATCCCCGGACAGGAGGCGTTTGTGCTGTGGTCTCAGGACGGTGTCCCGCTGGATGTAACCAGGGATATTGCTGCCGAAAGCGGCTTTACAGTGGACGAAGCCGGCTTCCACGAAGCCATGGAAGAGCACCGCCGGATCAGCGGTGCGGGCCAGGTCTTTGGCCTGGCAGGAGAGGGACTGGAAGTGTACAGTCAACTCCTGGACGAACTGAAGGCGAACGGGGCCTTAGGAGCTGAGGGGGTAGAGCACCCCTACGCCGAGAAAACGGCCCTGGATACCCGCCTGGTGGCTATCTTGCGGGGAGGACAGGTTGTCCCCTCGGTGGGGCAGGATGATAAGGTGGAAGTCGTTCTGGCTGCCACGCCTTTCTACGTAGAAAGCGGTGGCCAGGTCAGCGACACCGGGTCCATTGTCTGTTACGATGGAAAAGGGGCACTCCTGTGGAAAGTAGAGGTCACCGATGTCCGGCGGCCTGTGCCGGGGCTCATCGTCCACGTCGGTCAGGTGATGGAAGGCCGGCCCCAGGTAGGTGATACCGTCCGGGCCGAGGTGGATGAAATGCGGCGTTGGGACATTGCCCGCAACCACACAGCCACCCACCTCCTCCACAAGGCCCTGCGTGCCCTGCTGGGTGAACATGTTCAGCAGGCCGGTTCGCTGGTGGCTCCCGACCGCCTGCGCTTTGACTTCACTTATTCCAGGCTCCTCACCCAGGACCAACTGGATGCCATCCAACAGATGGTCAATGATTACATCCTGGCCAACTACCCGGTCAGGGCCGTCCAGACCAGCTACAAAGAGGCCGTGGCCGGCGGGGCCATCGCTCTCTTCGGCGAGAAATACGGTGAGCAAGTGCGGGTTATCAAGACCGGTGAGCTCGCCCATCCTGTCAGCCAGGAGTTGTGCGGCGGCACCCATGTGAGCTGGACCGGCCAGATCGGCCTCTTCCAAATTGTGTCTGAATCGAGCGTGGGAGCTGGCCTGAGGCGTATCGAGGCGGTGACAGGGCGGGCCGCGCAGCGGCTGGTGCAGGAGTATGTGAACAAATTGAGAACCACGGCGGCTTACCTTGAAGCCCCGATGGATGAGGTAGATCGCAAAGTGTTGGCCCTTCTGGATGAGGTGCGAAGCTCCCAAAAAGAGGTTGCCCGGTTGCGACGGGAGATTGCCCGACGCGACTTCGAGCGCCTGCTTGCACAAATCCAGGATGTCCGAGGGGTGAAAGTGTTGGCTGCCCAGGTAGAGGCAGACAGTATGGAACTCTTGCGGGAAATGAGCGATTGGTTCAGGGACCGCTTTGGCTCTGGGGTGATCGTGTTAGGGGCAGCGATCGCTGGCAAGCCCGGCTTTGTGGTGGCCGTTACCCCTGACCTGGTGGAACGGGGCTTGCACGCCGGTCGGCTGGTCAAGGCCGTGGCCCAGGTGGTTGGTGGAGGCGGTGGCGGCAAGCCCACCCTGGCCCAGGCCGGTGGGAAGGACGCCAGCAAGGTCAGGGAGGCTTTACAGATTGTCCCTGGCCTGGTGGCGGAGCAGCTTGGTTGATCCGTTCATGGTGGCTTGGGGTCAGCAATTTCCGGCACGGGCTGATTAAGGATTGTGGGAGCATGAGAGGGATCTCCCTGCTCAGGAAACCTGGCGAGGCGAACAGTGACAAACCCTCCTTCCGCAGCGTCATTGACCTGGGCACCGAGTACGTCAAGGCCCTGGTGGTGGAGGTGAGGGAAGACCGGGCGGTTATCATCGGCCAGGGCGTGGCCCAGCACAAAAGACCCTATGCTAACGATGGGGCTATCAGCCACCTTGAAACTGTCATCGCCACTTGCGACCAGGCTCTCTGCCAGGCGGAAGACATGACGGAGAAAGTGTACGGGCGCAAAGTAGTGCCTGACCAGGTT
>JBBIJG010000434.1:0-2799 GCA_037446095.1 Caldilineae bacterium | reverse complement strand
ATCGCTGTCATCAACGCCGTCTGCGCCGAGCGAATCTACCTGCTGACCGAGTGTTACGTCCCCACCCCGCAGTGGGAAAAACTGCTCCATACCCCCCTCGAGTGTCCCGATCACCTGCTCCTCGTCCCGCAGATGGACGACCAGGTGATCGGTTGGTGTAGGGCCTTTCCCGATCTCTCTAGCCCCCAAACCCGGCACGTAGCCGAGGTCGGCCTCGGGCTTCTGCAGCCTTTCCGCGAGATCGGCATCGGCACGGCTCTGATGGAGCGGGCCATCGCGTGGGCCGGAGCCCAGGGCCTGGAAAAGCTGACCGTTTCTACCTTCTCCACCAACCGGCGGGCCATCAATCTCTTCAAAAAGGTGGGCTTCACCGTTACCGGTGTGAGGTATTGCCAGTACAAGGTTGACGGCGGTTACGTGGATGAGGTGTTGATGGAACGGTTTTTGTGACCCGGCTTTTGACTTCTCCACGCAAGAAGGGTATAATGCTGGCCAAGGGGGTGACTACTGGAAGACTTGTTTTTGAGGGCTTTCTGAGAGAGGTCGAAAGGCACTCCTCTGACAGGTCATAAGCGCGATGGCCGTATTGACCGTTTCTAACCCCGTCCTCTACTCCCTGGAACTGACCTCTGCCTGCAACAACCGCTGCCGGGGCTGCTACAATGTCTTCGCCGACGAGAGAGCGCAGCCGCCCCTGCCCCTCGAAGGGTGGCAGCGCATCCTCGAGCGCATCAAGCCCCACGCCCACCGGGTGAAATTGACTGGCGGCGAACCCACCCTCCACCCCCATTTTGAAGGGATCGTTGCCCACCTTCGCGAACTGGACATCGCCTTCTCCATCTTCACCAATGGCTGCTGGCCAGAGCCCGAAAACCTGCTCGCCTTCCTCAAGCCAATCTCTCAACTGCGCGGACTGCTCATCTCCTTGCACGGGGCCAACCCCGCCGCTCACGAAGCCTTCAGCGGCGTTCAAGGCTCCTTCAAGAGAACGGTGGCCAACATCCGTCGGGCCACGGAAGCCGGGCTCCCCGTGACCATCAGCGCCGTCATCCACCGACAAAACCTCGACCAATTTCAGGCCATCCTGGCCCTGGCCCGCGACCTCGGCGCGGACCACGTCGCCTTCAACCGCTACCTGGGGCCTAGAGACACCACCGTTGAGCCCACCGAAGAACAGTTGCGCCAGGCGGTGCTCCAGATCGAAGCCCTGCGCCAGGACGGAGCGCGAATCAAGTTCGGCAACTGCATCCCGCAGTGCTTCGTCGAGTCATCCTCTACCGGCTGTCTGTCGGGCATGGCCTACTGCACCATTGACCCCTGGGGCAATATGAGGCCCTGTAATCACTCCTCTCTGAAGTGCGGGAACCTGTTGGAACAATCGGTGGAGGAAGCCTGGCAGTCGGCCGGGATGCAACGCTGGCGGGGGATGATCCCCACCGGGTGCCATCTCTGTGTCGCGTTCCCCCAATGTCACGGCGGCTGCCGGGCTATGGCGATGGAGTTGGGCCTGGAGAAGGACCCCCTGGCCGGGGCGCCCCTCCCCGTCAAGCCATCGCCGCCCGAACGGATAACCCTCTACGAGGGCCTGCGGCCTGTGGGTGCCTACCAGCTCAGGGAAGAAGAGTTCGGCTACGTCCTGATGCGTGGCAACCGCATCGTGCCAGTGGCCTTTGTACACAAAGCTGTGTTGGATGCGTGCAATGGGCAGACAACCCTGAAGGAAATTGAGGCGGGCTTTGGGGCAGAGGGGTTGCGGCTGGTCGCCATGTTGGCCGGGAAGGGGGTGATAGAGCTCAGGTAGCTCTAACCAATCAGAATAAACTGGGAGACAACTCAGGGAAGGGCCGTTTTGGCCCTTTTTCAATTTCAGCGAGTCGCATCTTGCCACTGGGTTTGTAATCCAATAGGTGGCAATCTGCCAGACGCAAAAAGGTTTTTAAATACCAGATGCAAGACAGCCCCAAGGAACGGATAGCAAACTGTCAGGGGAGGGTCAGAGTAATTGCCGGAGGATGTGCTATACTGTAGGCAGGTAACTCAACCTTTATGGGGTTGCAGCATATTAAGGATTCGGAGGTGAGCGATGTTGGATTACATGCTTTTCCTGGGTTTTGTGATGGGAGGCTTCGTCCTGGGCACATACTTTGGCGTTTTGTTAATGGCTTTAATGACCACGGCCAAGCACTCTGACCTGGTGGAGGTGGAGTTAGAAAGCAGAGGAGGTTCCACATGAGATACCAGTATACCCAATCTGGGAGCGGGGTGAAAGCCCTGTGTATTTTTGTGGGGCTGATTCTCGTCGGTGCGGTTGTTGCAGGGGTCATGCTGGGGGGCTCTGAGCTGTTTAGCCCCTCGTTGAATGCGGCCAGGGCCGAGAAACTTAGAGCCGAAACGGCTGCGCTCCGCGCTCAGGCCATTTACGAACAACAACAGCGAGAGCTCGCGCTGAGGCTGGCAGAGCAGAAGGCAGCGGTGGAACTCCAGGCTCTCCAGGCTCGTCGGGCAATAGAACTGGAACTCCTGGAGCTAACCGTCACCGTCGGCCTGGTCGTTGGCTCCGCAGCGGTAACCGCTCTGGCTCTGGCCGGCTCCTACTACCTCTTCGAGCGCGCCAGAGCCCTACCGAAAGAGCAACCGGTGAAAGAGATACGGCGTCCTGAATTGAGGGTCCTGCCTTCTTCAATGCCTGACAGGAAAAGGATGGTCTTTGATCGTGCCGGTGCGCCAGCTCCAAAACCCGCCTGAAGGCTCTACTCCAACTCTCAAAAATGCTTTTGGAGATGGATTGGATAGCAATGG
>JBBIJG010000433.1:0-2799 GCA_037446095.1 Caldilineae bacterium | reverse complement strand
CTGCTCCAGGGTGCCAATCAACTCCCGCAACTGGGCGGTCATACTGTTAAAGGCCGTGGCCAGGCTGACCACCTCGGTCGGCCCGGCAATGGCCGCCTGCAATCCCGTCTTTCCCCCAGCAATCTGGGTAGCTGTTTCGGTCAAGTTGAGCAGGGGCATAGCCAATCGCCGCGCCACACCAACACCAATCAGGCCGGCCAACACCGCCATAACCAACATCACACCCACTGACACCACTGCGCTTCGAATAACCTCTCGGTAAGCCTCCGCCACCGGCAACTCGGTCACCACCGCCCAGTCAGGCATCCCCAGGGGAACGTAGGTTCCAACCACGGTCGTCCCATTGATGCCCGAGGAGATATTCGCCCCCGTCTCATCAACAAGCGCCGGATTGCTGACAAACTCACCGACTTCTCTCAAATGGCTCACATTTTCACCCCGCAAAACACGGGCGACGTCGCCAAAAGCGATCAGATTGCCTTGCCGATCCACCACGTAGGCCAGGCCCCTCTCGCCGATCTCCAGCCTGTCCACCAAATCCCACATGAATTTCAGGTTCACTTCGGCCAGCAATGTCCCCTGAAAATCGCCAAAGATATCGGTGGCCGGAACCGCCATGATCACCATCGGTTCACTGGTGACTTCGTCAACGTATACCGGGCCGATGTACCTGTTTCCCTGCTTGACCTGAGCAAACCAATCCCTCCCGACCCGGCCTGTGAGTTTCCCCGACGCTGCCTGCGATATACGAGAGACCTTGACCAGCTCCTGTTCTTGTGCGTCTAGCAAAACCAACTGGCGAAAGGCCGGTTCAAGGCCCAGCAAGTTCTGCAGAACCCTTTTCTGCTCTCCCTGGGAGACAGCGACCGGATTGCCAAATTTGACCGCCGTCTCCAACATGCTGAATTTCTCCTGGACGAAACTGGCGACCGTGCCTGCTGCATCTTGGGCAATGAGCTGTTGCTCACCGGCAACGATCTCTCGTTGGGTTTGGATGTTAAAATACATCTGTGAGCTACCGGCAATGAACAGAACTACCACACTCAAGGCCAGAAAGGCAATGGCTAACGTAGTCGCCAAGCTCCGGGAAGTTTTGGGTTTTTCTACTTCCATCTGCATAGACATCATCTCACCTCTCTACAGAAATGCTTGAGCAAGCCCAGGCACTCAGCGTGTCTAAAAAAGCAAACAAGGCCGTCGCCATGCCCTTCGGAGTGTCATTGCGAGCCGAAGTCCTGAGCCGTAGCCCTGAACGCAGTGAAGGGTCAGCGAAGGGTCAGCGAAGGGGCGGCGAAGCAATCTCAGCCTTTCAGAAGGATTGCTTCGTTGCGGAGTTCATCCTGAGCCCGTCGAAGGGCTCCTCGCCATGACAAAGCCCAACGACCGTGCATGAGAAACCTTTGTGTGGCACCTGTCAATTGCCTCACTCTATCAACGGATGATCTCCACTGCCTGGCTCAACAAACCTTCAGGCACCGTCAGTCCCAATTCTTGAGCCACTTTGTAATTGAGCCACAAAAGGGTCTCTGGCGAAACCACAGGGAGTGTGCCCGCCGAGGTGCCTCTAAGGATTTTGTCGGCCAGGGATGCGGCTAGCTTGCCGTTTTCAAAATCGTCAGGCTTCGTCATAAAGATCGATCCGTAGCCTTCTTCAAATACTGGACAACCACCGATGGGCACCTTGCGTTCAGCCGAAAACTTGACGAGGACTGCGTTAGAATCCGGCGTTGTCATCAGCGGTTCGGCCAGACACAATATGGCGTCGTAGCCAATGTCGGCCGATTTCGCTCGCGTCTGCAAGTCCGCCTCGACTTCGGCCAGGTTGTCGGCGGGAAGTTCGACCAGTGTTACACCCGCGGCCTCCGCTACCGGGCGCAGTGCATCCAACTGGGCGGGTATACTCGGGTAACCTCGCTGATAGGGTACCAGCATTCGTTTGGCCCAGGGAACCAGCTCGTGAAAGATCTCTAGACGCTTGGCCGCGATGTCCGGGCCAGGGAAGCGCACCCCGGTGATGTTCCCGCCGGGTTCGCGCACACTCTGAACCAAGTCGACCCCTTCGATGGAAGCCCCGGAAAACACGACAGGGATGTTGGTCCCCTGGGTGATCGCCTTGGCCTCTAAGGCTGGCTCGGTGGGGAACACGAAAATCAAGTCGACTTTGTTGGCCACGAATGTCTGGAGGATACTTTTGCAGGCCGCCATGTCCATGTTCGTTTTCTGCACATCGTAAACGATGTTCTGGCCCTCGACGTAGCCTAGCTCGGTCATCTTGGCCTTGAAGCCATCGATCGCATCAGCGAAAATATCCAGGCCGGACAGGATGCCCACGTGGTAGACCTTGGGCTTTTTGGGGGCCACAGCCGCTCAAAAGCAGGGCAAACACGACCATCCAAATGAGCAGGGTCCACCAATTTCCGACTCTTCGAGAATGGTTGTTTCCTTTCATAGGGTTTTTCCCCTTTTTGAGGTTTGGACCAGCCCCTTGCCCTCTCTTGGTATAATCTGTGCGATGAGTTCTAAGGCTCAATCTGCTTCATGCGCATTTTCGCGGCCGCCGCTTGCCGGGTCATCTCCGTCCTCAGAGCTCTTGTTTCCTGTATTTGTCTCTTGCCCTTTGGCCTCTGGCGTCACTGAGTGGGCAGGCGTGCCCACACCTACCCGGACAAAGGCCCGGTCGGTGCCCAGGGCCGCGCCCAGCTCCCGTACCGCCGTTTGCAGGATGGTCTGAGGGTCCATGGAAGAGCGGATCCGGGCGGTGATGTCGGCGAGCAGTCTATCGCGGGCGGCGCGGCGCTG
>JBBIJG010000432.1:0-2803 GCA_037446095.1 Caldilineae bacterium | reverse complement strand
GCCCGGACCGGTGTAAACCTGGATCAAACCCTTCTCTAAAGGCATCGGTAAGCTCCTTTCCGGTGTCGGTAGCCCTCATCATCCAGTGTAGCATATAAATCGGGCTCCGTCAATAGGCATTATCGGCTATTTGGGGTACTCGTACAATTCGATTAACACGCCATGGGTGCTCTTGGGGTGAATGAAGGCGAATCGCTCTCCTGCGGGGCCTAGGCGTGTTGTCTCGTCAATCAGTTGCAGACCCTTGGCCTGCAAATCGGCCAGGGCCTTTTCGATGTCCTCCACCTCCAGACAGATGTGATGGATGCCCTCTCCGCGCTTTTCCAAAAACCTGGCCACCCCGCTGTCCCCGGTCAGAGGCTGCACCAGTTCGATCTCGCTCTCCCCGGTGGGCAGGAAGGCGATCCTCACTGCCTGGTCGGGCCTCTCCTGGATTTTGGCCAGGGGGAGCCCCAGGGTCTGTTGATAGACTTGCAGGGCTTCCTCAATGTCGTTGACAACGATGCCAATGTGGTCAATCTTTTTGATCACGTCTATCTCCTTTGATGATAAATGGGATTTCGGGCATGGGAGCCCGCAAGATCGCAATTTATTGTTGCTCAGAGGTACACGGCGGGTTTGTATTCGCCGAAGACACGGCGCAGCACGCCGCAAATCTCTCCCAATGTAGCATAGGATTCCACACACTCCAGGATAAGGGGCAACAGGTTCTCATCTCCCCCGGCGGCCTGTTCTAGTTGTCTGAGAAGACTCTGCACCTTCCCGCTGTCGCGCCGCTGTCTGAGGGCAGCCAGCCGGGCTATCTGCCGCTCTTGCACGGCCGGGTCAACCTTCAAAAGCCGCAAGGGTATGGTCTCTGCAACGAGAAACTCGTTGACTCCCACGACGATCTGCTCCTTCTGATCCACGGCTCGCTGGTAACGATAGGCACTCTCCTGGATTTCCCTCTGGATATAGCCGCTTTCGATGGCAGCCAGAGCCCCCCCCATAGCGTCAATCTTCTCGATGTATGCCTGGGCTCGTTTTTCAATCTCATCCGTCAGATGCTCAACAAAATAGCTCCCGGCCAGCGGGTCAACGGTGTCGGCCACACCGCTCTCGTAGGCGATGATCTGCTGGGTGCGCAAGGCGATGCGCACCGAGTCCTCGGTAGGCAGTGAGAGGGCCTCATCGCGGGAGTTGGTGTGGAGCGATTGGGTGCCGCCCAGCACGGCGGCCAGCGCCTGCAACGTCACCCGCACCACATTGTTGTCTGGCTGCTGAGCAGTCAGGGTACAGCCCGCCGTCTGGGTGTGAAAGCGCATCATCCAGGACTGAGGGTTCTGCGCCCCGAAGCGCTCCCTCATGATGCGGGCCCACAGCCGCCGCGCGGCCCTGAACTTGGCCACCTCCTCGAAGAGGTTGTTGTGGGCGCCGAAGAAAAAAGAGAGGCGAGGGGCGAAATCGTCTACGTCCAGTCCCGCGTCCATGGCGGCCTGCACGTAGGCAATGGCGTTAGCCAAGGTGAAGGCCACCTCCTGGACGGCGGTAGAGCCAGCCTCGCGGATGTGGTAGCCGGAGATGCTGATGGTGTTCCAGAGGGGCAGATTGTCCTTGCAATAGCGGAAGGTGTCGGTGATCAGGCGCATGGAGGGCTGGGGAGGGAAGATGTAGGTCCCTCGGGCCACGTATTCCTTGAGGATGTCGTTCTGGATGGTGCCTCTGAGGCCGGACACCTCCACACCTTGCTTCTTGGCGACGGCGATGTACATGGCCAGCAAGACCGCTGCCGGAGCGTTGATGGTCATGGAGGTAGAGACCTTGTCCAGGGGGATGCCATCGAAGAGGGTCTCCATGTCTTCCAGGGAGGATATGGCCACCCCCACCTTGCCCACCTCGCCCTCGGCCAGTGCGTGGTCGGAGTCATAGCCGATCTGGGTGGGCAGATCGAAGGCCACCGAGAGGCCCGTCTGGCCCTGCGCCAGCAGATATTTGTAGCGCTGGTTGGACTCCTCGGCTGTGGCATAGCCCGCGTACTGGCGCATGGTCCACAGCCGGCCCCGGTACATGGTCGGTTGCACGCCCCGGGTGAAAGGATACTGGCCAGGGAAGCCCAGGTCACGGATGTAATCTGTTCTCACATCCTCGGGCGTGTAAACCCGCTCCACCGGGATGCCGGAGGTGGTCTCAAAGCTCTCACAGCGTTCAGGAAAGCGGGCCAGAGTTTTCCGTAAAATGGCTTGTTCCCACTCGTTCTTGAATTCGGCAATATCGGTCATTTCTCATCCTTTGACTTTTGACAAACCAAGGGGTATAACTGAAACGGTCGAAGAGGTAACGAACATGCAACAAGTCTCCGTAACGCTCACTCTCCCCAAAGGGCTGTACGATCAATCGCTACGCCTGGTGGAAAAGGGGTTCTTCGCCGGCTTAGAAATGGTGCCATCTGGCTTGCGCAAAGAACTGATCGAGGGCCTTCTTCTAGAAGCTGATGAGGCCCCGCCTGGACTGTCAGGTGGCGAGCGATGGGCCTACTATGCCCGAAAGATTAGCGATGAAATCCGGGCAATGGGTGGCCTGGGCCTAGGTGATACCAAAGAAGAGATTATTGAAATCCTTAGACAAACCTGTCAGCGACTTTGGGAAGAGAAGTATGCGGCTTATTTTGGACGCTATTGGACTTCCACCCAGCCCAGGTCAACGACGTGCTCCTCGGGATTATCCTCCCTCCACAACCGGCTACTGTCCTCCGGCTGCCACAGCCCCAAGGTGAAATGATACCGCCCCGGCCTCAACCTTCTCACCTCGTCGTCCTGGTACACTT
>JBBIJG010000431.1:0-2806 GCA_037446095.1 Caldilineae bacterium | reverse complement strand
TTTCCTGGTGGATGAGCTCTCCCAGGAGGTTGTCTTTCGGGCCGGTTCGGGCGAGGCCGGGCGGTTGATTGCAGCCCAGGGCGGCGTTCGCCTGAAGATCGGTGAGCAGGGCATCATTGGTTGGGTGGCCGGGTCTGGCCTGCCGCTGTTGGTTAACGATGTATCCCAAGAACCGCGCTATGTGCCCCATACGGCTCTCCTGGCTACCCAATCGGAACTGGCGGTGCCTCTGAAGATCGGCCAGCGCGTGATCGGTGTCCTGGATGTCCAGAGTGATGAGTTGAATGCCTTCAGCCTGGATGATGTGGCCATCTTACAGACCCTGGGCGACCAGGTGGCCGTTGCGATCGAGAACGCCCGCCTCTTCACCGAACTGGAAGAGCATAAGGCCACCTTGGAAGAGCGGGTGCGCAAACGCACCGAAGAGCTGGCCACC
Source organism: Caldilineae bacterium (assembly GCA_037446095.1). Taxonomy (GTDB): domain Bacteria; phylum Chloroflexota; class Anaerolineae; order E26-bin7; family E26-bin7; genus E26-bin7. Next base: position 2,370 of record JBBIJG010000431.1, on the reverse strand, counting down.
GCCCTGCGTCAACAGAAAATCGAAGCCGACAAGACCAAGGCCATTGTGGAAGGCATTGCCGATGGGGTGATGGTCTTCGATGCCCATCAGAAGGTGATTATGATTAACCCTGCTGCGGAACAGATGCTGAATCTGCCTGTGCCGATCATGTTAGGTCAGGATATGCGCGATCTGATCACCAGAGCTGATGGCGTTCTGGACCGTGAAGCCAGCTTGAGGATCCTGACGGTGCTGAGTGCCCTGGTCGGCAGCCGGGAGAGGCTGGAGGCCGGGGAGCCATTGATCCAGACCCGCCTCCAGCTCGGAGAGAAGACCGTTGCGGCCAGTTTCACCCCTGTAGCCTTGACGGACGGAGGACCTTTTAATGTCGTCGCTGTCTTCCATGACATCACCAAAGAGGCCGAGATAGACCGGATGAAGAGTGAATTCCTATCTATGGCGGCTCATGAACTGCGAGCCCCCATGACCTCTATCAAGGGCTACAGTGATATGCTGCTCATGGGGGTGGCCGGAGAGCATGACGAGATGCAGAAGCAGTTCCTGAACACGATCAAGGCCAATGTGGACCGGGTGTTGGAGATGGTCAATGAGTTCTCAGAAATCTCCCGCCTCGAAACTGGGGCTTTGAAGTTGGACTTCAAACGCCTGCGCATAGATGACCTGATCTCTGAAGTCGTCGTCTCCTTGCAGCCTCAGATCGAGGCCAAGAAAATCCATCTCACCGTAGAGTTGCCGCCAGACCTGCCTCAGGTGTGGGGTGACCGTATCCGCATCATTCAGGTTTTGACCAATCTGGTCACCAACGCCTATAAATATACCCCGGCGGGAGGGCGGATAGCCATCATGGCCCGGTGGCTTGATGATACCATGCAGATTGATGTAGCCGACACGGGGATCGGCATCGCCCCTCAGGATCAAGAGAGGCTTTTCACCCGTTTCTTCCGCGCCGATCATCCGGAAGTCCGACGGGTCGCCGGTACAGGTCTTGGCCTCTCCATTGCCAAATCTATCGTTGAGATGCACGGCGGACGCATTTGGGTGGAGAGTCAATTAGGGAAAGGGAGCACTTTCAGTTTCACCTTGCCTGTGGCCGACCATGGGCAAAAGCGTAGCCTTCGAGAACAGGAGCCAAAATGACGACCATTCTAGTTGCCGAAGACGAGAGAGACATTCGCGAACTGATTGCCTTCAGCCTCCGTTACGGCGGTTTTGAGGTGGAGGAAGCGGTCAATGGAATAGAGGCGGTCGAAAAGGCCCGTAAATTACATCCGGACCTGATTATCATGGACGTTCGAATGCCCAAGAAGACGGGCTATGAAGCCTGTCAGGAGCTCAAAGCCGCCGAGGAGACCAAAGATATCCCCATTGTCTTCCTCTCGGCCAAAGGGCAGGAGATGGAAATCAAGCAAGGTATGGAGTTGGGGGCAGTAGATTATATCCTTAAGCCTTTCGAGGCCGACCAGTTGCCTAAGCGGTTGACCGAAATTCTGGCGAAAACGGCCAAGCGTGGAAAGTAATCAGGCTCAAGCCGGGTGTGACTTCCCACGTGGCGTCCAACAGTTTGGCGTGAGCGATGAGCGCGATTGTTATTGACAACGGCTTAATCCATTATGAGAGCTGGGGGCGAGGTAGTCCCCTCATCCTGCTCCATGGTTGGTTGGGGTCCTGGCGCTATTGGATGCCCACCATGGAGGAGCTCTCCGAACAGCATCGTACCTACGCCCTGGATCTGTGGGGTTTTGGAGACTCGGATAAGTCAACGGATCGTCACGGTGTGGAGACGTACGTGAGTCTCCTCAGAAACTTCATGGACGAGTTGGGTGTGGCTCCGGCTGCGCTGGTGGGGCACTCCCTGGGGGCAATAGTGGCCGTCAAGTTTGCCGTCGCCAACCCCGATCGGGTGACCCGGTTGATGCTGGTCAGTTTGCCGGTGGTGGGTGAAGCGATTAATCGGCGCCTCTTGACCCCCGGCCCGAGCTCTCGGTTACATCGCCTCTTAGGGGGTCGTTGGCCTGTGGACCATGAGGAGGTGCTGGCAGAGGCAGAAAAGGCCAGCGAGGGCGTCATCGCTGCCACAGTGCAGGCCTGTGCCGAGCTGGACCTGCGGGAGTGTTTGAGACAGATCGAGGTGCCGCTGTTGGCGGTTTATGGGGAGAAAGACAACCTCGTTGATCCCGCTCAGGCCAGGCTCCTGGAGGATACGGCCCGTAACGTTAGAGCCATCATCCTGCCGGAATCGCGTCACTTCCCCATGTTGGACGAAGCCAGCAAATTCCACCGCCTGTTAAGGGATTTCCTGGCGACGGATGACCTGAAAAGCCTGACCTTGAAAGAAGAATGGCGGAGGCGGACCCATTAGATGCAACGCAC
>JBBIJG010000430.1:0-2831 GCA_037446095.1 Caldilineae bacterium | reverse complement strand
GGGGCGGGCAGAGCGGGGGTGGGCCCTGTCACCCAATTCGATGCCAGTGCCTTTCCGACCCGCATTGCTGGCGAGATCAAGGGTTTTGACCCCAACCGCTACATTAACTTCAAAGAGGCACGGCGGATGGCCCGCTGCTCGCAACTGGCCATCGCCACTGCTCAAGAAGCCCTGGCCGACGCCGGACTGGCGCTGCCCTTCCCTGACGAGGAGAGAGTAGGGGTTCTCCTGGGCACCACCGTAGGTGGCCTGGACCAAGTCGAACAGGGCCTGCGCACGCTGTGGAATAGAGGGCTCTCGCGGGTCAGTCCTTTTATTGTACCGGCCGGTGTCCCCAATATGCCGGCCCATCACATCAGTTGGGCCTTCCAGGCCAGAGGCTACAATTCCACGGTCTCGACCGCCTGTGCCTCCGGCGCCCAGGCCATCGGCGAGGCGACTGAGGTGATCCGCCGTGGCGCAGCCGACATCATGATCAGCGGCGGGGTGGAAGCCATGATCTGCGAGGCGACTTTCGCCGGCTTTGCCGCTATGAGAGCCCTGTCCACCCGCAATGAGGAACCGGAGAAGGCCTGTCGGCCTTTCGAGGCCCATCGGGATGGGTTTGTCATCGCCGAAGGATGTGCTCTGTTTATCCTGGAGAGCCTGGAGCAGGCTCTGAAGCGAGGCGCTCGCATTTATGCCGAAGTTCTAGGGTACGGCTGCTCATCGGATGCTTACCACATGGCCGCTCCGGATCCGGGGGGAACCGGGCCGGTACTGGCCATGCGTTGGGCCCTGGAGAACGCCGGGGTGGGTATAACCGACATTGACTACATCAACGCCCACGGTCCCGGCACCCCTCTCGGCGACGCCGCCGAGACCCAGGCGATTAAAAAGCTCTTCGGTGAACACGCCTACAAAGTCCCCATTAGTTCTACCAAGTCCATGATCGGCCACGCCCTGGGTGGAGCCGGGGCCATCGAGGCCCTGGCCTGTGTCCTCACCATCCGCGACAACGTCATTCACCCCACCATCAATTACGAGACCCCAGACCCTGAATGCGACCTGGACTATGTGCCCAACGTGGCCCGCCCCGCTCAGGTCAACATGACCCTCTCCAATTCCTTTGGTCTGGGAGGACAAAACGCTTGCCTGGTTCTGGGCCGGTTCATGATGTGAATAAATCTGAGGAAGGAAAGATGAGGGTTATCATTAACGAGAAACTGATCAAAAGGCAGGCTGCCATAGGCCAATGGGCCAGTCTGGCGGGGATGGGAATCTTATTGGTCGGACTGGTCGTTTCCTGGCGTTGGCCTCACCAGATCACCATCTCTTTTGGCTGTCTCATCCTGGGCTTTATGCTGGCCAGCATCGGCAGTTATAACATGAACCGCTGGGTGAAACAACCGCGAGCCGATCAGGTACTGACCAGGGTTTTGAAAGGCTTTGACAACAAGCACACGCTCTATCACTATATTTTGCCAGCTACCCACGTTCTCCTGGCTCCTTCCGGCCTTTTTGTCTTTACGGTGAAGAATCACTACGGCGAAATCCGCTGCGAAGGAGAGAAGTGGCATCACAAGTTCCATTGGGGGCACTTGCTGTTCTTTTTTGGCCGGGAGAGTCTGGGCAACCCTACCCGAGAGGTACGGGCGGAGATGGAAAGCCTGCGACGCTTTCTGGATTCCAGGCTACCCCAAGGGGAGGAAGTGCCTATTGAAGGACTCGTGGTCTTCACCAATCCCCGAGCCAGATTGGAGCTGATAGACCCCGCCGTGCCCGTCGTGAGCAGCAACAAGTTGAAAAACTACCTGCGTCAACTGAAAAAGGCCCGCCTCTCTGCCGAGCAACGGAAAAAGCTGACCGAAGTCTTCGAAGGAGCCTGAGCCAGGCGAGAATGGACTTTAAATCCTTGCGAAGGTAGAAAATGGGTATTATGGGAACTGAACGGACAAAAACAAGGCCATCGAGAGGCGAATGGCCTTTGCTCCTGGCCATCATGCTGGTGGCAGCTTTTTTCCGCTTCTACCAGTTGGACCGGGTCCCACCGGGCCTTCAGCACGATGAGATCTTCAAGGCCAAGGGCGCATTGCGCATCCTGGATGGGACTCTCCTGGTCTTCTCCGAACCCAACGCCGGGGAGTTGCCTCTTTTCATGTATCTGGTCGCCCTGTCCTTCCAGTTGCTGGGGAAGAACCTGCTGGCTATCCGCCTGGCAGCCGTGATCTGCGGTCTGGCAGGCATCCTGGCCTGCTGGCTGTTGGCCAGAAAGCTCTTCGGGCGGTGGGTAGGATTGCTATCGGCGGCTTTCCTGGCCGTCTCCTTCTGGCATGTCTTCGATAGCCGCGTTGGCCTGGAACCCATCACGGTGCCGCTGATGGCCACATTGAGTTTCTATTTCCTCTGGCTGGGCCTCTATGAGGACGGCTACCGCTTCTTCGTCCTGGCCGGTTTATGCCTGGGCCTCTCGGTCTACACCTACCAGTCGGGCATCCTGGTGCCTATAGCAGCTTTCTTCTTCGTGCTCTACCTCCTGGTTGTTGATAGAGAGCCGGTGCGAAAGCATCTCAAAGGTCTGGCCCTCCTGTCAGTCATAGCCCTCCTCGTCTTCGCCCCCCTGGGCCATTACATCCTCACCCACCCCCAGACTTCCCTGTCCAGGGTAAGCCAACTAAGCCACCATCTGGGCCTCTTGCTCAGCGGCAACCCTCAACCTGTGCTGGAGGATGGGCTGAAGGTGGCCGGCATGTTCAGTTGGCAGGGCGACCCGGAATGGCGCTACAATGTGGCTGGTCGGCCGGTGTTCGACTGGATCACAGCCATGGCCTTTTACGCCGGCCTCCTGATCT
>JBBIJG010000429.1:0-2836 GCA_037446095.1 Caldilineae bacterium | reverse complement strand
GGGAGTGTCTCTGTCGGGGTCGGTTGAGGTGTCACGGCCCCTGTTGGGGTGGTAGTGGGCGTAGCCAGGGCTGGTATAGTGGCCGTGGGCACAGCCAGGGCCTGCACATAGCGAGAGGCGGTCGTGGCCTGGGCCTGAGCCGTCCGCAGATCTTGAAAGGCGGCTGTGGCCTGGACTTTCGGGTCGAAAGCGGCCGTAGCCGTTGCCCGGGCGGCCATCGCCGTGGCCTCAATCTGGGTCGCCACCGCTTTCACCTCTTGGAGGGCCACAGTAGCCGCAGCCTGCACCTGCGCAACCCTCCGCCCGGACAGGATGGTTTGCAGGACCGCGATGCCTACCAGTAAAAGCACGAGGGCGAAGGCTATACCGCCACCAGTGCGGAGCCACCGCTCCCGCCGGGCCATACGCCAGGCCTCGTTAGACCTTTGGATGGGCCCAATGAAACGGTCGTGGGTCAGTTCATACCAGCGGGCCCCGGCCCGCAACTCTGCCCGGATGAGATGCTGGCCCTCCAACAGGTCAACGGCTACATTGGGGATACCGCCGGTGGATTTTGTCCCCCTGTAGGCCGTACCCCGGGTGCCCATAGGCGTGATGAGGTTATGCTCGAACCAGGCACGCAGCCTCCCCTCTCTGACCCTCGTCTTCTGGGTGGTGCCCTTGATAGCTCTCTCATAGAACAGGCGCAGGGCCTGGTCCACGTCACCGAAAGCCCCTCTGTGGGCCTGGGTGATTTCTGTGACATCCGGAGGCAGCTCCTCCCACAGACTCTGGCACACCACCTGCAATTGCACCGGCTCGACGAATTCACCCGCCACCTCGACCGTCTCCCCCACCCTGGTCTCAACCCGGATCTTGAGCAACTCCTCGACCAGGCTCTCGGCCACGCCTGGAGCAAAGGAGCGCTCCGTGCCTGCCAGGGGACCCTTGACCGCCGCCAGCGCCGCTTCCCGGCGTAAGCGCTCCAGGCGGAAACGGGCCCGCAACCGCCCGGGCAGCAAGGCCACGTAAGGGTCCAACTGGGCCAGGTACTCTTCGCGCAGGGCGAACAACACTCGCAAGAAGGGGTCTTCGGACAACGCATCGGCGACCTGGGCCAAGAACCCTTCCCTCTCTCTCCAGCGTGCGGGATAGAGGGTGAACAACTCTTCAAACTGGTCGAAAATGACGACGCGCAAGAGCGGTTGGCCCTCTTCGTCCTGGGGACGCGGCCACCTCTTCAGAAAAGCGGCCAGCGAGAGACCGACCACCTGAGCCGGGCCGGCCCCGCTTTCCAGCCAACCCAACAGCGTGTTGAAAACAAAGAGGTTCTCGATTTGCTCGGGGCGGACTCCTTCAGGGATCTCGCCTCGCACCCGGGCCACCGGCATGACCTGCAGGCCCTCCTCGTCCCTGAGCTTGGGGAGCAGTTTGGCATTGATGAGGGAGGTCTTGCCCGCGCCGGACTGGGCGTAAAGCAGCACAGCCGGATGGGCCACCACAAGGGATACCACTTCTTCGGCCTCCCAGTCCCGCCCGAAGAAGCGCCTCTGATGCCGCTCTTCAAAGGGCCGCGGCCCGACATAAGGATTTTCCACTGTCCGTTTGATGGCTCTCATGGCCTGCCTCCCTAACCTGTCCTCTTAAACGCCTCCCAACGCGCTCGCAGTTCCCGGGCAAAGTCGGTGGCTTTCCCCCAGTAAACCCGCACGTCGTCTTTAGCCAGGTAGTCCTCCAGGTACTGTTGCACCTGCTCTTGGGTGATGCCTCCCACCTCCCGCGGCTCCGGGGCCAACTGGACGGCCACCCGGATGCGGCCCAGACTGCGTTCCAGGGAACCGATCAGGCCCCGAAACAGGACGCGAAAGTCCCAATCGGCCAACCGGTAGCCGATGAAGAGCAGGGAAGTGCCGGCCAGGGCTTTCACGATCCGGGAGGGGATGACCTGGGGCTCCCTGGAGATGCGCACCAAAAAGTCCAGATAGTCATCCTCGGTCAGAACCAGGGATTCGGGCACCTCGGTATGCCCGTGAAGGTGAAAGACCACTGGATTGGCCACGCTCACCTCAACGCCAGAGCCAGGGTCAAAAATAGAAGGCCGGTCTCTGATAAGACTGTTCCAGCGACATAGCTCCCGGCTGGGGTTCCGGTGTCGGCTACGCAGGGCCCGGGTCATGAAATCGTCGTAATTGGTCGTGATGTAAATGGGCAAAGGCAGGTCAGCCAGAACACCGTGAGGCTCAGCCGGGGCATTGAAATCGGGCGGGACGACGGTCCGAAAGCGGTTCACAATCTCGTCCTTGGGAAACATTGGGTCCCGCTTGACAGCCAGGAATTGGGCCACGCGAGCCAGGTCCCAGCAGTCGGTCAGGGGATAACCGTAGCTTCGGGCCCACTCCTGGGCGATCTCAGAGCCGAGGGGGATAAACCCGGCACAGGCCCCCGCACCAAGAAAAGGTGTGCAGTTTCCATCTTGAATCCGGCGCAGAAGGCTGTCCCAGTCTTTGTCTTCTAAGGTGTTCATGGGCTGACTCCTTTATGGCACAATGCGTGTCCCCGTTTCGCCCGCCAGGGCCCGCTCGATGTTCTCCGGACTGGTGATCAGAGCCTCTTTGCCGCCTCCTTCCAGGAAATCCACGATGGCCTTGATCTTGGGATACATGCTCCCCCTGGCAAAATGCCCCTCCTCCAGGTACTGCTTCGCCTCGGCCAGGGTCATCCGGTCCAGCCATTTCTGATTAGGCTTGCCGAAGTTGAGGGCCACCTTTTCCACAGCGGTGGAGATGAGGAAAAGGTCCACCCCGATGGTCAGGGCCAGGAGGCTGGAAGCGTAGTCTTTGTCAATCACCGCCGCGGC
>JBBIJG010000428.1:0-2864 GCA_037446095.1 Caldilineae bacterium | reverse complement strand
CCCCTCCTCCCGCCTGGCAGATGGCTGTCAAGCGACAGCCTGGCCTGCGACTCCTGGCCGGCACCCTCCCTCGCGCCGGCATCCCTTTGGCCATCAGCGACCCCTGGGGCAACACCGTCTCTCTCAGCAGTGGCTCCAAACCGGAGCACGGCAAGGGCGGTTTCGAGACCCCCATCTGGCACAACGGGATGTACACCATCCGCTTCCTCGACCAGGCCTTCCAGGTGCTGGTCCAGGACGATTTTGTCTTTGTCACCTTCACCGAACGAGAGGCACCGGCCGCAGCGCGTCTGGTCACGGAGTGGATGAAACTCAATGAGGCGGAAAGGCTGCTGGGCAGCCTGGAAAGCGTCGAAGGGTACCGGGGCCTTTTCACCATCGAGCAAGGGCCCTCAGAGGCCGCGACGGGCTGGGAGATGAAGGTCAAGCGGCAGTCGGGCCTGCGGCTCCTGGCCGGCAAATTCCCTCGCGCCGGTATCCCTCTGACCATCAGCGACCCCTGGGGCAATACGGTCTCCCTGGTCAGCGGTTCCAAGGTGGAGCATGGGAAAGGCGGCTTCGAGACCCCTATCTGGAACAATGGCGTCTACACCATCCGCTTCCTCGATCAGGCCTTTCAGGTCCTGGTGCAGGACGACTATGTCTTCGTCACTTTCAAGGAGGTCACAGGAGAGGGCAGGGCCCGGCTGGTCACCGCCTGGCGGCCAGAGGCCGAGGTCCAGGAGTTGTGGCAGAATTTGGAGGGAGATGAAAGGTATCGGGGGCTGTTCAAGATCGAGAGGGAATCGTAGGCCGGGTTCACCTCAAGAACATGGCCTGGGCGAACTGACCCACAAAGCGGGGGTCATTGGTCAACTCGATGTACTCCACCTGGCGGGCAATTTCCTCGGCCAGCGCCCGCTGCTCTGTCGAGATCAGAGCCAGCTTGGCTCCAACGGCAGCCGCGTTGCCCACCTGGACAAAGCGCGAAAGGGGCAATGGCGGGACCATGCCCACCGTCACGGCGCTGTCCACGTCAATGTAAGTGCCAAAAGCGCCGGCGATGACAATCCGGTCTACTTCTTCGGTCGAAAGCCCGGCCTCGTCCAGCAGGACATTGATCCCGGCGCGCATGGCCCCTTTGGCCAGTTGGATTTCTCCCACATCGGCGCGGGTGATGACGACCTCCTGGCTGCTACCGCCCTCTCCCTGAGCTACCAGGACAAACTCTGGCCCATCTTTCCCTCGCCGTACCCGGGGGTGCTCTCTCATGCTCCCTCGCTCGTCCAGCACCCCCGCCTTACGCAACTGGGCGATGGCATCCAGGATACCTGAGCCGCATAGTCCCACCGGCGGGGCATTATCAATGGTCTGGTACTCCACCCGGGTATCGGTGATACGCAGCCGTTCGATGGCCCCAGGTGCAGCCCGCATCCCATGGCGGATGTGGGCTCCCTCGAAGGCCGGCCCCGAGGCTGTGGAACAGGCCAGAAGCCGCTATCCGGTCCGCAGGACTACCTCGGTGTTGGTGCCGATGTCCAGACCGACGACCGTTTCCTCGGCCCGGTAGATGCCCGTCGCAAGCAGCACGGCTACATGGTCGGCGCCTACAAAGCCAGCGATGTTGGGCAAGAGGTGCACGTACCCCCCAGGGGCGATCTCCAGTCCCACCTCGCGAGCTTTGAAGTCCAGGGGGTCAATGGTAGCCGCCAGGTAGGGAGCCAGACCCAGTTGCCGCACCGGCAGGCCCAGGAAGAGATGGTGCATGGCCGTGTTGCCGACCACAACCGCCTCGGCGATTTCCTGGCGGGGGCGCCCGACCAGGGCGCAAAGCTCACCGGCCAGATCGTTCACCGCGCCGACGGCGGCCTGTCGCAACTCCTCTGCCTGCTCCTCCCCTTGCATGGCGTAGGCGATACGGGCGATCACGTCCTCGCCATAGGCAATCTGAGGATTCATCACCCCCCTGGCCTCCAGGGTCTCCCCTGTCGCCAGATCCACCAGGTGGGCAGCGATCTTGGTCGTCCCCAGGTCTACGGCCAGGCCCAGGGGAAGCCGTCCCTCGCCCAACAGAGCAATGAGTTCGCTCCCCCGGATCACGGCATTGGCCATCCCATCCCATTCTTGTAAACAGCAGGGGATACGAGGTAGAAGTTGGCTGTCAATGGTCAGCCTTTCCAGGCCATGTTCTCTGGCGAGAATATCGCGCAGGCGGGTGACATCGGGGCGAAGGTCCTGTAAGGTACGGGGCGGCAGCACCACCTTGTAGGCCCGGACTGCAGGCTGAAGGGGCACGGTCAGCTCCCGGCCCTCCACTTGAATCCGCTGGGGAGTCGTCAACGAAGTCGGGGGGACGTAAACCCGCAGATCGCCCCGCACTTCGACCTGGCAGGCCAGACGGTAACCAGCAGCCAACTCCTCCGCCGAGAAGACCTTACCCTCAGCGCCTGTGGGAGGGGACACGGCGCCAGCGAGAATCCGCACGCGGCAATGGCCGCAGGTGCCCCGTCCGCCACAGATGGAGACGAGACCTACCCCTGCCTGACGAGCGGCGGCGAGGAGGGAGGTACCCTTGGGGCAGGCATGACGCCGGCCAATAGGCTCGAAATCCACCTGATGGATCGCCATAGCAAGCCTTCGTAACCTTCAGGTGCCATGAGGCACTTTTAAATATTGGGACGGTTCATTTTGCCACCCGTCGGCTTTTCGCCACGTCCTGGCGATAAATCGCCAGGCTGATATCAAGCCCGCTGAAGAGGGTAGCGGAGAATTCGTCGTTATGTCAAGGCTGCCCAGAGGCCCCAACGCCAACGTCGGGGCTGAGCAGCCGAAGGGCGTTGCAACGCCCTTGCCGCTGCAGAGGTTGGCGACGTGCGTCGAGCATG
>JBBIJG010000427.1:0-2866 GCA_037446095.1 Caldilineae bacterium | reverse complement strand
ACCCACCACTCCCACCGTCTCCTGCTCTGCCCAGAGGGGAAAGACCGTCACAGATTCTAATCCCATCAAGTGCATAGCAGCCTGCGCCCGGTCAGGGTCTATGGCAGGTTTCACACCGACGAACACTTCTCTGAGGTCATCGGTACTTTCCATCTTCCCGCTGCCAGCCACCCTGCCCCTGATGTTAGCCGTCTCCTCCAGAGAGACAGTGAGGCCCAACAAAGGAACTCCCAGCAGCCGCCGGGCGCGTTCATACAGCTTGCCTCCGCCCATCGAGAAGGCTCTGGTGACGAGATGGTGACTTTCCACCAGGTCAACCATGACATTCCCGAAGCCTGAGCGACCCATCTCCTCCACCACCGCTTGCAATGTCGCCTCTGGGTCCCTGGCCCGGCGCACGGCCTCACTGAGGCGCTGAAGGGCGGTCAGGCGAGCCGTGGTGCGCTCCAACTCGGCATGGCTCTTCCGCAGTTCCGCAGTACGTTGCTCGGCAATCTCTTCGGCATGGGTGCGATTGTAGAGCATTTCGCGGTAGAGCCTCGTCACCACATTGGACATGGCCGCCAGAGCATAGAAGCAGAGGACATTTAAAGTCACCACCCGCGCCAGGTTGGACAGGGTATGGGGGAAGATAATGGCCACGACTCCCCATACCTCCAGGAGGATGGTGCCGACATAAATGACGGCGATGATAGATGCCACCAGATAAGTGCTCCAGGGCTGGATCAGAATCAAGCTGCCCGCTACCACCAGGGTGGCGTACAGGATACCCGAGGCCCCCGTCTGGTAGCCACTCACCCAATCCCCGACCGAGATGACTACGGCCGTGCCGGCCAGAATCATAACGGTGGCCAGAACAGGATAGCGCCGCACCAACAGCCTATAGGGTCCCAACAGGAGACCGTCCACCAAGACAACGAGGACCAAGGCCAGTTGCAGAGGAGGGGAGAAACTGACCAGGAAGAGAAAACCGATGGCCACGTTGATTATGATCTTGACCAGAATGAAGGACTTGACCCGCCGCAACAGTTGCTCGTATTCGTAAAGTTCCTCGGGACCCAATTTCGCCGGATCAATAGGATGGAACATGTCTCTGACCTTGATTGTTAGTTTGACCCTTCCCCAACGCGGGAGGAGAATTCCCTTCCTCAGCAAGTCACTACGCCCCAACCCGGCGGCTGGCCAGGCCGGGACCGGCCAGAACCCGCTTTATCTCTCCAACCAGGTCATCAATGGCAAAGGGCTTGGTCAAAAATTGGGCTGCCCCCAGGGCCAAGACCTTCTTCCGCTTCACCTCTTCATCGGTGACGCTGCCCGTCACGACAATGACCGGTATATTTTGCGTGACCTTGTCTCGTTTCAGGCGCTTGAGAACCTCATAGCCATCCAACTTGGGCATCTTCAGGTCTAGAAGGATCAAGCCGGGCTGTTCCTGCCGGGCCATAGCCAGAGCCTCAAAGCCATTGTGGGCCGTCTGAACGGTAAAACCGGCCTGAGTCAACACTTCCCGGATCAATTCTGTCGTGTCCCGGTCGTCGTCCACCACCAGGATGACCTCTCGCTTGGGCAAAACGGCACCAATGGCTGAGAGCAATTTCCCCTCATCAATGGGCTTGGTCACATAGTCCACAGCTCCCAGGCGGAAGCCGTCCTTTCTGTCCGGCACGATGGACACGATCACCACCGGAATATCCGCCGTCTCCCGATCGGATTTGAGGCGTTGGAGGACTTCAAAGCCATCCATATCGGGTAGGAGGAGGTCCAAAGTGATCAGGTCTGGCCTCTCCTGGCCGGCCTGGGCCAGGGCTTCCTCCCCTCTGGCTACCGTCGTCACCCGGTAGCCATTGCCTTCCAAATGGTAGCGGATCAACTCGGCGATGTCGGGTTCATCTTCCACGACCAGAATCCGCTTAGAGGGAGCCATCACCTTTTCCGCCAGGGGCAGGGTAAAGCTGAAAACGCTTCCTTGGCCGAGTTCACTCTCCACCCAGATTTCACCGCCGTGCATTTCGACGAAGGATTTGACGATGGGCAGGCCCAAACCGGTCCCTGCCACTCCTTGCACAAGAGGGTGATCGGCCCGATAGAAACGCTCGAAAATCTTCTCCCGGTCTTCGGAAGCAATACCGATGCCTGTGTCAGCCACATTGACCTGTAAGAAGTTGCCTCGGACCTGAGCGGAGACCGTGATCTGGCCGCCGGCCGGCGTGTAATGGCAGGCGTTGCCAATCAGGTGAGTCAGGATTTGCGTCACCCGCGCCCGGTCGCCGTTGACAGGGGGCAGACCCTCGGGAATATCCAGTTGCAGGCTGAGGCCCTTCTCCGCAATCTCCTCCTGGAGGGAAGCAGCTACCTCTTCAGCTATGTCCCCCAGATGGAGGAACTCAAAGTTGAGCCGGAGCCGCCCGGTCTCGATGCGCGAGATATCCAGCAAGTCATCGGCCAGAAGGACCAGGCGCTCGGCATTGGCTTTAATGATGCTCAGGAAATGCCGTTGTGCCTCGTTGATCTCTCCGACTGTCCCCAGGTAAAGCAGGTCTGTATAGCCCTTAATAGATGTCATGGGGGTACGCAGTTGATGGGAGACCGTGGAGATCAGTTCGCTCTTCATCCGGTCAACGGCTACTTCCCGGGTGATATCTCGGAAAACGGAGACCGTGCCCAGGAATTCGTCTCTCAACAACACGGGGGTCATGCGCACGCTGACCACTTTTGCTTCGGTCTCGAACTGGCTTTCAAAGGAGGTCGGTTCGCCCTCTGCCGGTAGGGCCTGCGCCCATTTCCTGGTCAGAGCGAGCCAGGTGTCGCCTTCCGCCCCGTAGAGGCCGCTCAGTTCCTGGATCGGCCGCCCGATAATTTTTTCTCT
>JBBIJG010000426.1:0-2871 GCA_037446095.1 Caldilineae bacterium | reverse complement strand
ACTCCTTCCCCCGTCCTGCACGAGAGACGAAAGATGGCCATCTGTGGGTTGAGGCTCAACACGGCCTGTTCTACCTTCTCCACGTCAAAGTCCACCATGCCCAGCAGGTCCATCTTGTTGATGACCATGGCCTGGGATTCCATGAACATCAAGGGGTACTTGTAAGGCTTGTCGTCTCCCTCTGGCACGCTGAGGATCATGACCTTGCGGTCCTCGCCCACCTTGAACTCTGCCGGGCAGACCAGGTTGCCTACATTCTCGATGATGAGCAACTCCCATCCGTCCAGGTCCAGCTCGTCCAGGGCGTTGCGGATCATGTTGGCATCCAGATGACACTCACCGCCAGTGTTGATCTGCAACACCGGCACCCCATAGCGGCCGATGCGTTCGGCGTCCAACTGGCCGCGAATGTCCCCCTCGATGACGGCCATGGCGAACTCGTCTTTCAGCGCCGCCAGGGTCCGTTCCAGCAGAGTGGTCTTGCCCGCGCCGGGCGAGGACATCAGGTTGACAACGAACACGCCATGCTCATCAAAGATGCGCCGGTTCTCCCGGGCGATCAGGTCGTTGGCAGCCATGATGTCCTGCATCACTTTGATCCGCATGTTTCTGCTCCTTGTGTGGCGACTTTCTCTCGTCTCTCAGTCCAGGCCGGCGAACAGGTCGGCTTCCGGGGGGCCCTCGCCCCTGGCCAAGCGGAAGAACTCGTGGCAGACCAGTCGCTCGGCCTCCTCGGCCGGCTCGCCAGGGAAAGGCTGAGGTTGGCTGCGGTGGCACTGCATGGCTCGTACCTTGGCCTCCCGGTGAGGGCCGATGTCAATACCCACCACCCCCTCACCGGCCTCCCCGGCCGATACCCCGCACCCTTGCTCCGTGGCTGGCGAAGGGGCCACATAGTACAGCCGGCGCACGGAGCCCTCGCCAGCGACGGCATCAAAGGCGGCGGTGGTCAGTCGGCTCACCACCACGTGGTCCGGGTGGCCGGAGATGCCATCAGGGCCAAAAGTGATCACCACCTGAGGGTGTAGCTCCCGCATGGCCTGAGCCATCCTCGCCGTGACCTCGGCAGGGTTAGCCTCGGCCAGTTCCCCGTCGTGGTAGCCCAGGAAGCGCACCTCCTTGACTCCCAACACGGTACAGGCGGCCTGCAACTCCTGTTCCCTCACCGTTGCAGCTTCCTCTGGGGCTATACCCTTGATGCCCGCCTCGCCTGGCGTGGCGCAGAGCAGCGAGACCCTTGCCCCCTCGGCAGCGTATCTGGCCAGCGTTCCTCCGACGGCGAAGGACTCGTCGTCGGGATGGGCAAAGATGGCCAGAAGCACGGGAGGCTCCCCTTCTTTCCAGAACCTCAATCCTTCCCTCCGAAGCGTGCAGCCCAACCCGGGTCGCTGATGCCATCCGGGGGTGCTTCACCCTTCACCAGGGCCACAGCCGCTGGCAGTAGCGGCCCCAGGATCTCCATGCTCTCCCGCACCGCCTGCGGATTGCCTGGCAAGTTGATGATGAGAGATTCCTATGTCGCTCTGGCCAGAGTGGTATAGTCCACACCTGATTGTTGGCTCAAGTCCAGCGCAACTTCAGCCAGGTAGCTTTTGACTTGGCTCAAGGCGAAATCGCGCTCGGCGATGAGCGGGTGACTCTGCGCCTGGCTGCGCAGCGTGTAAAACTCGTCCACTTCGGCCTGGGCCAGTTGCTCACCAGCCTGCTGACGCGCCAGCAAGTCCTGGTAGAGTTTCTGGAAGCGCTCCTCCAACGAGGCAGCCTGTGGGTCAGCCTGCAGGCGCGACTGGGCATCCAGGTAGGTTTGCACTGCATCGGTGGTGGACAGCGACTGGCCCAGGGCTTGCGCGGCCTGCTTCAGTTCCTCAGACAGTATCATTGTGCTCTCCCAATCAGGATTCCAGACCTTTCAGCTTTTGGAAACCTGAAAGGTCTCTTGACCTCATCCGCCACAACAACTGCGTTTGGCGTTGGCAGCAAAGTCCACGCCCGCCGTTGTGCTGATGAGGGCGTCCACCGCCTGCAACAGTTCGTGTGCCGCCTGCTCGGCCTGATAGTAGGCCTGGACCGAAGGCTGTGCTTCCAGGTCGGCCCGCAGCTTTTTTAGGGCCGTGGAATGATCGGCCGGGTTGTCCTGGCTCCATTGCAACGCGAACTGGTGGGTGCGGATTTGTCGGAGCAAACCCTGGACAGTAGTATCTGCTTCGATGGCCTGGGCAGCCTTAAGGAAAGCCCGAAGTTCAGGCGTTGCTCTCAGCACCATGCTCAGCGACCGGACGGCCTGACTCACTTCAGCCTCGTGCAGGGTCATCGTAGTTTCTGCCATGGTTGTTACTTCCATTGTCTTTCGCTCCTTTCTGGAAAACTAAATCGGTCGTCACGCTCCATCCTTGCCGGCCACCAACAAGACGATGGGCACGGTGAGGAGGACACTGTTTCCCTTGCGCCGCAACCGCAGCTCGGCCTTCACTGCTCCGGGTATCTCCGACCAATCGGCCACGAGCTCCCTTAGCTCGCCAGCGTCCTCTTCCAAACAGAAGACGTGCCAGCCGGTCTCCTTCACCTCCAGCCCGGCCTCGGCCCACGGCCGCAGGACCTGGGACCGCTGCAGAAGATACTCATCGGTGAAGACGTAGCGGTTGAGGAAGGCCTGCGCCGATGGACTGGTAGCCAAGAAGTCAACGCCCACCACCCGGCCCCCGGCCCTGACCACCCGACGCATCTCCGCCAGAAATGGCACCTGCTCCGGGAACTCGTGCAGAAACCAGCGCGATGATACCAGGTCGAAGGCTCCGTCCCGGAAGGGCAAACGTCGGCCGTCGGCGACGACCGCGTGGCCTGGCCTGATGTTGCCCTTCTCGCCCCCCCGCT
>JBBIJG010000425.1:1405-2873 GCA_037446095.1 Caldilineae bacterium | reverse complement strand
CACATCCCCCCGGAATGGCAGAAATTTGACCCGGCCTCGCTGAAAGGCACCATCATGGTCATAGGCAGGTCCGACACCGGGAAGACGACGCTGGCCCGCTATCTTTACCAGCAACTTTGTCGTCATTACAGCCGGGTGGGCTTCTTGGACTGTGATGTAGGGCAAAGCACCCTCGGCCTGCCCACGACCATGACCCTGGCGCTCTCGATCAAGGTTGGGGCAGCTGAGCCCCTACTGCGGCAGGAGGCCTTTTCGTACTTTATCGGCTCCACCTCACCCCGCGGGCACATGCTGCCCACCGTGGTCGGAGCCCATAAGCTGCAGGCCAAAGCTCGGGAGCTAGGGGCCGAAGCCATTGTGGTGGACACAACCGGGCTGGTGGACCGCAGCGCGGGCGGAGGCGCCCTTAAACACTGGAAAATCGAGCTCTTGCAGCCCTCGGCTTTGGTGAGCCTGGCCAGAGGTCCGGAGCTGGAACACATCCTCTGGCCATGGCGGCGCGACCGACGGGTGCGGGTGTACGAACTGCGCGTCTCCGGGCATGTGCAAGAGAGGGACCGAGAAACCCGAATCGGCTATCGGGAGGAGCGCTTCCGAAAGTACTTCGAGAAAGCCGGAACTCTGCAGGTTCCCATCAGAAGCACTGTCGTATTCAACATCGAGGAAATGAGCCGGGGGCGGATCCTGGCCTTTCAAGATGAGGGGGGATTCGCCCTGGCTCTTGGCGTTGCCCAGGCGTATGAGAGGAATTCGCAAACCCTGATTGTCCGCACACCCCTCACCAGCATGGAGGGGGTCAGCAGCATCCGCTTCGGCACCCTCAGGCTCGATCCGGCCACAGGGCGAGAGTTGTAGCGGACACCTGAGCCTTTCGCAGAGACATCCTGGAGGCTAATACTCCTTTTCTCCCTCGGGCTCTGCCTCCGCTGCTTTGCCCTTAGCGATGACCTCCACTTCCTCTGGAGCCGCTTCCTCCTCCACTTCTTCCACCTCAGCAAGGCGGAGACGCTGGACTCTGGCCACCAGTTCCTCGCCATCGGTCAGGATAGTGACATTGTCGGGCACCTGCAGGTCTCTCACGTAGATGGCATCATCAATCCCTAAAGAGGAAAGGTCTACTTCGACGGAGTGAATCAGATCGCCGGGCAGGCATTCGACCTCCACGGAGTCTGCGCCATAGAGTAACATGGCCTCTTTCCTTTGAACTGCAAGCGGTTGGCCCGTCAGAACGATGCGAACTTCAGCTCTGACTTTTTCCGTCATGACCACCTGATAAAAGTCAACGTGGCGGAGTTCGCTGGTGATGGGGTCGCGTTGCACGTCGCGTACCAAAACCATCCTTGGACTACCGGCACCATCAATCCTCAGAGAGATCAGATTGGTGCCGCCGGCTCTAGCCAAAACGCGCCGGAGTTCTCGTTCGGGGCACTGGATGGGGATCGGCTCCGTCTTGGGGCCATAAAGAATG
>JBBIJG010000425.1:0-1391 GCA_037446095.1 Caldilineae bacterium | reverse complement strand
GAATCAGTCCTTCCCTCCGCAGACTCTTGACCTTCTTCCCCACGATGGTTCTCTTCCCTGCTGCCAACTCAAGCTGTTCCATTTTCTCCTTCTCCCATGCAAAAATAGAGGCGACCCATCAACCTCGGTCGCCCGCAACCTTTCCAGGTCAGCTCGCCCAGCCCTGCGGACAGGGTATATTCTAACGCAATCTTGTATTTTCGTCAAGCCAATTCCCTCAGCCGTTCCAGGATAGGGGCAGTGTCGCCGCCTTTCTCCAGCCTGATCTCGCTGGCGATCCGGCCGTCCTTGAGGAACACGATGCGATCGGCAAAGCTGGCCGCCTTGGGGTCGTGGGTGACCACGACGATGGTTTGCCCCAGTTCGTCACAGGAGCGGCGCAGGAGCTTCATGATCTCTTCGCCAGCCCTGGAGTCCAGGTTGCCTGTAGGCTCGTCGGCCAGGACGATGTCCGGGCCGTTGACAAGGGCCCGGGCGATGGCCACCCGCTGCTGCTCACCGCCCGACAGTTGGTCAGGCTTGTGCCTGCGGCGGTCGGTCAGGCCTACCAACTCCAGCAGCTCATCAATCTTGCTTTGGTAGTCCTTGAGCTTCTTACCGTCAATCAGCAGGGGCAAAGCGATGTTCTCCTCGGCTGTCAGGGTGGGCAGCAGGTTGTAGAACTGGAAGACAAAGCCTACATTGCGGCGGCGGGCCAGCGTAACCTCCTTGTCAGACATGACGGACAGCCTGCGTCCGCTCAGGGTGATTTCACCATCAGTGGGTTTGTCCAACCCACCCAGCAGATGCAGTAGAGTGGATTTGCCCGAACCCGAGGGGCCCATCACCGCCACGAACTCTCCCTTCTCCACGACAAAGTCCACCCCATCCAGGGCATCCACCGTCACCTTGCCCATCTGATATTGCTTGCTGACGTCATTGGCTTCTAGAATAGCCATATTCGCTACCTCCTAGCGATATGTTACTAACATCATTTGCTCCGGCTGGATTTGCAATCCAGTCGCCAGGCCGCCGGATTGCAAATCCGGCGGGAGCGAAGGTATTGCGTGTGTAGCCTTTTTACTCCTTGCTCCTTATCGCCTCCAGCACCCCCATCCGGGCTGCTCGCCAGACAGGGTACAGAGCCGCCACCTGAGAGACCACCAAAGCGATGACGGCCCCGCTCAAGAACGAACCGCCGGGAAAGATATAGTCCATTTTCCAGCCCGAGCCCTGGCTCATCCCGACCACCATCATCCACGACAGAGGCAGGCCCACCAGCAGGCCAAAGACGCCGCCGATGACTCCCATAGCCAGCGATTCGGCCAGCACCATACGGCTCACCTGCCCTACGAACATGCCCAGCGAACGCAACATTCCAATTTCCCGCATCCGCTCCAACACACTCATGG
>JBBIJG010000424.1:694-2887 GCA_037446095.1 Caldilineae bacterium | reverse complement strand
TGTCCAGCCCGATTAGCTGAGCTCGTTGCACAGCACAAAGCCATTGTGGTCATTTTGATCGCTTTCGTATTGCTGAGTACCACCTACAGCGTGGTCACGCCCATCTTTGAGGCCCCTGACGAGCTGCAACATTATTTCTTTGTCCAGCACCTCGCCGATGGGCAGGGGCTGCCAGTCATCACCGGGCCGGGGCCGGACATCCAGGCCGAGGTGCACCAGCCACCCCTCTACTATGCCCTGGGAGCTCTGGTTACTTTCTGGGTGGACACCGAGCCCCTGGATCGGGTCTGGCGCAATCCTCACGCCCAGATCGGCGTCCCTACGGCGAGCGGCAACGTGAATATGGTCGTCCACTCGGCTGAGGAGAGCTTTCCCTATCGGGGAGTGACCCTGGCGGTGCATCTGGTACGTTGGCTCTCGGTGCTGATGGGAGCCGGCACGGTGCTGGTAACCTATTGTCTTGCTCGACAGATTATGCCTCAACGGAAGGAGCTAGCCCTCGGGGCAGCGGTCATCAACGCCTTTAATCCGCAGTTTGCTTTCATCAGTGGGACTATCAACAACGATAATCTGATGACCGTCCTTTTCGCCCTGGCAGCTTTGTTGCTGGTGGTTTGGGCCAGGCGGGGAGTGTCAAGGGGTCGTCTGATTTTGCTTGGCGTGGTCATCGGGCTGGCCGCGCTGACCAAGTTGAGCGGCCTGCTGCTCCTGCCGTTGTCCGCCGTGGTTCTGGGGGTAGTGGCCCTCCGCCGTCGGCGGCTGATTCCTTTTTTCGGGTGGATGGCCACCGTGACGATTGTGGCCCTGGTCGTAGGTGGCTGGTGGTATGCCCGGAACTGGCGACTGTACGGCGACCCCCTGGGCCTGAAGATGATGCCCCTCCTCTTCCACACCCGGATTGACCAACCGTCTCTTTTCGAACTCCTGGCCGAATTCGAGGGGCTGCGGATGTCCTTCTGGGCTCTTTTCGGCTGGTTTAACATCCTGGCCGAGCCCTGGCTTTATCGGACCTTCGACGGGCTGACTCTACTGGGAGCGGCTGGGCTGTTGCTGCCGCTCTTCAAGCGATGGAGACAGGCATCACCCATCGCGCTTCGTGTTCCACGCTTCACGGCTCATGCCTCACAAAGGAGACTGCCTGACCACCCAACTGCCCAACTTCCCATAATCTGGTTGCTGTTCTTGCTCCTGTGGATCGTTCTGGTCCTGGCCGGGCTGATGCGTTGGACCTGGATGACCCACGCCTCCCAGGGGCGGTTGATGTTTCCGGCCATCTCATCCATCTCTATCCTGTTGTTCGCAGTGCTGGCCCAGTGGGTGCCTCAGCGGGTTCTCCCTTTTCTGGCGGGAGGGCTGGGCATGGTCATGCTAACCATCGCTATCGTCAGTCCCTTTCGCTACATCGCCCCCGCCTATGCCAGGCCGCCTCTTCTATCGGCAGCAGAGTTAGAGCAGATACCGAATCCTCTGGCGGTCATTTTCGATGGCCAGATGAAGCTCCTGGGCTATGAGGTGGATCGGGAAACAGTCCGGCCGGGGGAGAGTCTGGATGTCACCCTATACTGGCAGGTTCTGATGCCGATGGAGCGAAACTACAGTGTCTTTGTCCATCTTCTGGATGACAACGATCTGGTGCTGGCTTCACAGGATACTTTCCCCGGCCAGGGCACCTTTGCAACCCGCCTGGGGCAGGTCGGTGATGCCATCGCCGATGTGTACACCATCGTCATACCGTCCACGGCCTTCACCCCCAGCTCAGCGCAGCTTGAAGTCGGGCTGTACGAGTTCGAGAGTGGGAAGCGGCTGGCGGTTTATGGCCCACAGGGAGAGCCCTTGGGAGATAACGTCCGTTTTCACCGGATAGAGGTCCTGCCCCGTGAAGGGAGCGGTCTGCCCAATGCCGTCCGCTTCAATTTTGGGAACCAGATTGCCCTGGTTGGCTACGCTCTGGAGAGGCGGGCAGTCAGGCCGGGAGAGGAAATCCACCTGACCCTTTACTGGGAAGCTCTCGCCGCGATGGAGAAGGATTACACCGTCTTTGTCCACGTCATAGGGAAGCAGGACCGTATCTGGGCGCAGATGAACAGCCAGCCGCAGGGTGGGGCTGCGCCGACCTCGTCCTGGCGGGGGGGCCAGGTGATCGAGGACCACTACAAGCTGAGCATCCAACCCGACACCCCGCCTGAGGTCTAC
>JBBIJG010000424.1:0-628 GCA_037446095.1 Caldilineae bacterium | reverse complement strand
GGGGGCGCCTGCTGGACAACCGGGTCCTCCTGAGCAAGGTGCGGGTGGTGAACCAGAAGTCCCCGCCAGGGGTGGGGGTGGAGTGACAGCCAGCCCGCGCTTTCTAATACCGGTCCCCCGCTTTTATGGTAGAGTATTCGGCCATGACCTTGCGTCTCTCCGCTCGGCCTCGCCTGACGATAAATCGCCCTCAGCCGGCCCGCTGCAGAGTGTTTAGCGTGTCCCCGTACACGCACAGACGGGCCTTTGGGCCTGAACGTTAACTCAAGCGTGCTGAAGCGCGCTGTTCTGGCTGCTTCAAGGGCGTTTCAACGCCCTTGGGCTGCTCAGCCCCGACGTAAACGTCGGGGCCTTTGGGCCTGCCGAAGCTTCCGCCTGCGGCGGGGGAGCCATCACCGCCGGGTTAGACAGTGTTGGAGACGTGCTCTAAGTGGGTTGACAATCAAACCGAGGTACTAGTATTAAAACCTATCCGGAAAGAAACTGCTCACCTTGCTCGGCTTGGATTTGCAATCCAAGCCCAAATCGCCCAAGTACAGGAAGGCTCTGCACCTTGCTGCTCAAATTCTGGCCCGTTTGACCCGCCGGATTGCAAATCCGGCGGGAGCAGGTGAGCAGTTACTCCGAA
>JBBIJG010000423.1:0-2888 GCA_037446095.1 Caldilineae bacterium | reverse complement strand
CGCGCCGCCAGAGGCAGGTGCTCGTGCACCCGTTGGATCGCTGCTGCCCGTACCTCGGGATCAGGGTCGGTTAAGGATAACCCCTCTTCCCCCCAGGCCTGCCCTGTACCGATAGCCGGCACCTCCAGCCCGTGCTGGTGTACCACTCTCAACAGGGAGTCGGTATCAATCAGGCCGGGGTTACGGATGGCTAATTCGACTCCATTGTACCCCCAGGCGGCGATCTTGGCCACATTGGCTTCGAAATCCCCTTTCAAAGCCACGGCGTTGAATTGGGCGGGATGGGTGGAAAGGACGATGGCCGTTTTCATCTCCGTCTTTCCAGAGCGGCAAGCTGGATGAGCTTGCACACGTGTGCAAATTGTACGATAAAAAGATTACTTCAGCATGGCCTCGACGTTGCGAATCCAGGCGTGGTCTGGGTCTTCGGACCAGGCTTCGGAGCCGTAAATTCCCTCTTCGGAGTAGAGGGTCCACAGGTAGCAGAGCTGATAGCCAGGAGCGGCCACAGCCGGGTGATACCCGTGGGGCAGCACCACGGTATCGCCATCCCGTACCAGGAAAGCGGCCTCCAGCCGTTCCGCCACCTGGGGGGCATCATAGAGGCACTGGACGCCGAACCCCTGTCTGGGCTTAAGCAGGTAAAAGTAGACTTCTTCCATAGCGCTCTCTTGCCCTGGCCGGTTGGTATCGTGTTTGTGAGGGGGATAGCTGGACCAGCAGCCCGGCTTGTTGATGGTCTCGCCCACCATCAATCGTCGGGTCACACCGGTGCCTACCGTCCCCAGGTGGACCTGCCGCTCCCAGTTGGCAACCCCTACAGTGCGGGTGATGCTGTCGTTGGGACCGATGACCGCCGGCCGGCCTCCTGGTGGGCAGGGCCCGGCGCTGACGGCCATGTCCAGTGGCTGGGTCGAGTTGGCGGTGATAGTATAGTGGGCTCCAGGTGGCAGGCAGATCAGGGTAGGCCGCCCGGAGAAGACATCGGCCCGCCCACCCAGGTGAGGGTAGGTTGTCGTTGCGCCATCGAAGGTGATGGTCGCCTCACATGTGCCGGCCAGGATGTCCAGGACCACCTCGTGGTTGCCGCTTTGTCCGCTGTAACTGTTACCCGGCCGCAGTTGGAGCCGCCCAAACTCGATCCGTTGCAACGGGCTATTGCCCGGATGGGCGATGGGAGTGTAACCTTCTATAAAACCTTGACCTTTGAAGAACAGATTCATGCGCTTTTCCCTTCTGGTTTATCTCTTCGACGCACCTGACCCTCATGGGCACGTTGCCTCTCAAATGCCGGCAAGGTTCAATTCGTCCGCCAGGTGACAGGCAACCCAGTGGTCGCCGCCCAGGTCGCGCCATAGGGGGACTTGTTGACAGATGGGGCGGGCGTAACGACAGCGGGGATGGAATTTGCAGCCAGGCGGTGGCGCAGCCGGGTTGGGGACGTCGCCTGGGAGGAGAATACGCTGGGTGACGTGGTCAGGATCGGTGCGAGGCACGGCTGAAAGCAGGGCTTCTGTGTAGGGGTGCTTCGGATTGGCGTAGAGCTTTTCCGCTGCGGCCATCTCGACAATGTTGCCCAGATACATCACAGCCACCCGGTCGCTGATATGTTCCACCACGGAGAGGTCGTGGGCGATAAAGAGATAGGTCAGCCCAAACTCCTGCTGCAGGTCCCTGAGCAGATTAAGCACCTGGGCCTGGACGGAAACATCCAGCGCGGAGACCGGCTCATCGGCCACGATGAGCTTGGGACGCAGGGCCAGGGCGCGGGCGATGCCGATGCGCTGCCGCTGCCCACCACTGAAAGCATAAGGGTAGCGGTTCATGTGCTGAGCCTTGAGGCCGACCGCTTCGAGAAGTTCTCGGACCTGGGATTTGAGCTCTGCACCTTTGGCGAGGCCGTGGATGACCAGAGGTTCGCTGACAATGTCCATGACAGTCATCCTGGGGTTCAGCGAGGAGAAGGGGTCCTGGAAGATGATCTGCATCTCCCGCCGGAGGGCCTTCATCTCCTTTTTGGGAATTTGGGCGATGTTGACCATTTCCCCATTGCGGCGGAACAGGATCTCACCTTCCGTGGGCTCTATGGCGCGCAGGATGAGCCTGCCTGTGGTGGTTTTGCCGCAGCCCGATTCTCCTACCAGGCCGAGGGTCTCTCCTTCCCGGATGAAAAAGCTCACCCCATCCACGGCCCGGACATAGCCAACCACCCGCCGGAAGAAGCCTCTCTGGATAGGAAAGTATTTTTTCAGATTCCGCGCTTCCAATAAGATCGAGTTCTGTTCCATTTGATCTTCAAAGATAGAGCATGCACCGCACCTTGTGGCCGGGCTCCACCTCTACCAACGGTACATCTTCTTCGCAGGCTGGCTTTTTCTGCGTCGGGCACCGGGGGTAGAAAGCACAACCTTTGGGCACCGAAAAAGGGTCTGGGACGGTACCGGGGATGGGAGTCAGGCGCTCCTTTACCCGGCGGCCCAAATGGGGAATGGAGTGTAGGAGCCCTACCGTGTAGGGGTGCAGGGGGCGATGAAAGATGGTGCGCACATCACTGCTCTCCACAACCCTGCCCATGTACATCACATCTACCCGGTCGGCCATCTCGGCGATGACTCCCAGATTGTGGGTGATCATTAGAATGGCCATCCCTAACTTATCCTGGAGGGACTTCATCAGTTCGAGGATCTGGGCTTGGATGGTGACGTCCAGGGCGGTGGTCGGTTCATCGGCAATGAGGAGCGAGGGGTTGCAGGAGAGGGCCATGGCGATCATGGCCCGCTGCCGCATACCCCCCGAAAGTTGATGGGGATACTCGTGGAAACGCTGCGCCGGCATAGCGATCCCTACCTGGGCGAGCATCTCTATTGCCCTTTTCCTGGCCTCCTTTT
>JBBIJG010000422.1:2663-2900 GCA_037446095.1 Caldilineae bacterium | reverse complement strand
TGAGCGTGGGCAGAAAAGCCGGGCCAAGCAGACCGAAATGATTGTGCAGGATCAGCCACACGGCCAGGAAGCCGACGAGGGCCATGTGGCCGAAGGAGACGGCGATGTGGACAGCGATGGGGTCCCAGCGTCTGACCTGAGCCAGCGTGCAGGCCATGTTGCCCAAGTACATCAGCCCCGAGAGCAGGAGCAGCCCTACGGCCAGAACAAGGAGCCGGGTGTCGAACAGCCAGAACC
>JBBIJG010000422.1:0-2616 GCA_037446095.1 Caldilineae bacterium | reverse complement strand
CAGCGCCCCAGCCGCTCGGAGGCGATGGGCACCTGCAAGGCCACCGGCACCAACTGGAAAGTGGCCCCTATGATGGTATTGACCACCCATCCCAGAGTGACAATGTGTACCAGAGCCAGCAGGTGAGGCACAAAGTAGTCTCCCAGGAGCAATCTGCTCTGGAAAGGGATCAGGAGCCCGAAGGACACCAGGAAGACCAGGCCGGCGATGAAATAGCGAAAGGGCAGGCTCAGGGACGGGGCCATCGTTGTTCCCAGCCCACCCGGCGGTCCATAGCTCATTTCCCACCTACCTTGATCAGGATGTCCACCCGATTGGGCTCCAGTTCCCAGGTCTGATGGCTGTGGCCCAGTTCCTCCAGCTTGGGATAGAGATACACCGGTCGGCGCACGTGGTGGACCAGCAGGGTATCGCCTGGCTTGAGTTGGTTCAGGGCCTCCAGGATGCGCATCATGGGCTCCGGCGGCACCAGTTGGCTGACATTAATAGTCAGGGTGGCCACCGTGGGGGCAGGGCTTGCAGCCTCGGTCGGGGCCTGGGGGGCGACGACCTCCTCTCCCGCCGTTTTCCTGTAGAAGAACACCTCCCAATCCCCTTCAGCCGTCTGCCGGGACCAGGGGACAAAGCCTTTCTTCCCCAACACTTCATAGAGGGGAAACGGCTCAAAGGTGTTCCACAGGCGCAAGATTTCGCCCTCTTTGACCCTGGCCGCCGCGCTCAGGATAGGCCCCAAAGGTTCCTCGCCTCGGGCCTGGAGAGGCCGGGCGTCGAAAGTAGCCGTGACCCGGGCTTCGTCCAGCCAGGGCGGCGGTTCCGGCGTAGCTGCGCTCAGAGGCCAGGCGGCCAGAGCCTCACCCTCGGTGACTGGGGTCGGTTCCGGCTCGCCGGCCGCTTGGCGTAGAGTGTGCAACAGTTTGGGTAGCTCTACCCCGCCGACGGCGGCCGCCTGGGCCAGCGTCGTGAGCCGGCCGAAAATGCGACGCAGGGTGGGGTTGCGCAGCTTGCCGAAAGCCGGGCTGTAGTCCGCCAGGACATCCAGCAGTTGGGGGTATTCCTTCAGCAGCTCAGAGATCTTGGTGTCTGGGGTGATAGGCATGAGTCGCCACCTCCTAGGTGTTTGTCAGAAACCCGTTCCCTTCGAGAAAACGGGTTTCTGAGATTTGTCACCGCCATCCCAATTGCTGGCGAGCTGTCTCACTCATGCGCTCCGGCGTCCAGGGTGGATCCCATACCACCCGCACCGTGGCCGACTCCACTCCGGGCAGGCGGCGCACGGCCATCTCAGCTCCCCGGGCCATAGTGTTGTGCAGGGGACAGCCAGGGGTGGTCAGGGTCATGGTCACGTTGACCTGGTTGTCGGCGATGTCCACGCCGTAGACCAGCCCCAGGTCCACAATGTTCAATCCCAGTTCTGGATCGTATACTTCGCGCAAGGCGTCCATCACTTGCTCTTCCGTAATCATCCGTCCCTCCTTAAATTTTACACTCGTTTGATCAAAGCCGCCCACTTGTGCGGCTCCTCCTCATGGGAGCTCCATTCAAACTGCCCCTCCCGCTCCATGAACTGATAGTGCAGCGGGCGTGGGTCATGGTCGTTGATCAACTCAATAGCCTCTCCGGTCTGCAAGCTGTCAAACAGCTCGAAGACCTTGGGATGCCGCTCCCAGGGCAGCATCTCTCGCACGTCTAATGTCACCGCTTTTCCTTCGGTCACGCTTGCACCTCCAATGGGTTTAGTGTATAATTCATTACAATCCCTGGACTCCACGCGAGGTTCGAATGGCTACCCCAAGAACTGCACAGGCTTCTGCGCCAGTAGAATACGTAAAGCGCGACCTGGGCCAACTGCCCGATAGCCCTTCCTCGCTGCTCACCCGGGAGCAATTCAAGCGACTGGTCAGCGATGGCATGAAGGCCGACCTGATCAACGGGGTGATGATCGTGGCCACACCAGCTTCCTACACCCACGAAAGGCTGCTCAACTTTGCGGCTCATCGGCGATTATGCTGAGAGCAGAGATTTGGGCGTCATCCTGGGCTCCCGCACCCTGGTCGAGGTGGGCCCTTGGAGCGGCTACGAGCCTGATCTGTGCTTTGTGGCTCAGGAGCGCCTGGACATCATCCAGGAGAATTCTATCACCGGCCCACCTGACCTGGTGATCGAGATCATCTCCCCCAGTGCTCGCCAACACGACGCCTACGCTAAGAAAGAGGGCTATGCTCGCCTGGGGGTGCCTGAGTACTGGCTGATTGACCCCGACAACCAGGCTGTGGCTTTTATCGTCTGAGCGAATCAGGCTACGTGGAAGGCCCGCTCGAAGAGGGCGTCTACCACTCCGTGGCTGTGCCTGGCTTGTGGGTGCGATTGGACTGGTTGTGGGCTCATCCCAAGGTAGCCGACTGCTTGCGAGAACTGGGCGCGTTGTGACCCTCCTCCTGGCCTACCGCCACACCTCATCCTCGTGGCCGGGGGTCAGATTCCAGACCTCCTCGATGTGCAGCACAACAGCGTGACGGGGCCGGACCTTCTCCCGGCCGGCCCGTCCGAAGGCGGCCAGCAGGCCCCTTGCCGCCTTTTCGAACCACAATTCCATCGGCTGCGGCCCATAGACCGGTC
>JBBIJG010000421.1:248-2905 GCA_037446095.1 Caldilineae bacterium | reverse complement strand
CAATTTGGGGCTTAAAGCCCAGTATGAAACCGAGGTAGAATTGGGCGACGGTCGGATACTCAAAAGAAGGCTCGCTTTAGCCGAGGTGGAGATCGAAGGAGTAAGAAGGCCAGTCCTGGTTGCCATTGGCGGGGAAGGCGAACGAGTTCTGCTTGGCTATACCACTTTGGAAATCCTGGGCTTCAAAGTGAATCCCATTACTGGTAAGCTGGCAAAGACGGTGACGATAGAGTATCTGGAAGCCATAGCCAAATGAACTTTTGCCTTGACGCCCGCACTGCCACCGACCACTTCCCCGGCATCGGCCGCTATGTGGTCAACCTGGCGCGGGCCATGACCCCGCTTCTCGACGGGGATGAACGGCTCATCCTGCTGCGCGACCCCACCCAACCCTCCCGCTGGGACCTGAGAGCCCTGGCCGGCGAGAAGTTACAAGTGGTGGATGCCCCCCTCTCTCCCTTCACCCTGCGCCAACAATGGGCCATCCCCCGCCTGCTCCGTCGCCTGGGAGCCGACCTGTACCACAGCCCTTACTACCTGATGCCCTACCTGCCCGGCGTGCCGACGGTGGTGACGATGTACGACCTGATCCCCCTTCTCTTCCCACACCGGGTTTCCACCCCTGCTCGTTTGCTGTTCCGCTGGATGACCGTCCTGGCCCTGCAGGCGGCGTCTCACGTCATTGTCATCTCCCAGGCCACCCGTCGCGACCTCCTGACCTTCTACCACCTCCCGCCTCAGAAGGTCACTGCCGTCCCCCTGGCCGCTGACCCGGCCTTCCACCCTCAGCTCCCCGCTGAGGTAGAACGAGTACGCCGCAAATACGGCCTCCCAGAAAACTGCCTCCTCTACCTGGGCAGCAACAAACCCCACAAGAACCTGCTCCGCCTGGTACAGGCCTGGGCCCACGTTACGCATTGCGCATCACGCATTACGTTGTACGTTTCAAGTTTTACGCTGGCCATCGCCGGTCCATGGGACCCTCGCTACCCCGAACCCCGCCTCCTGGCCGAACGGCTGGGCCTGGAGAACATCCGCTGGCTGGGACCGGTCTCAGAGGCCGACCTCCCCGCCCTCTACAGCGCGGCGACCGCCTTTATCTTCCCCAGCCTCTACGAGGGCTTCGGCCTGCCGGTGCTGGAGGCCATGGCCTGTGGGGTGCCAGTGCTCTGCTCGGACACTGCCAGCCTGCCAGAGGTGGCAGGAGAGGCCGCGCTGACTTTTAACCCCTTCGACGGGGCGGAGATGACCGCACGAATTGAGGAAGCTTTGGGCAACAGGGCGCTGCGGGAAGAGATGCGGGAAAAGAGCCTGCGGCAGGCGGCAAGGTTCTCCTGGGAACGGACAGCGCAAGAGACGCTGAAAGTTTACACAGAGGCAATAAAACATTGAAAGTGCTCCACCTCTACAAAGACTACTACCCCGTCCTGGGCGGGATCGAAAATCACATCAAAGTCCTGGCCGAAGCGCAGGCCGCCGCCGGACACCAGGCTATCGTATTGGTCTGCGACCCCGGCCGCGCACCCGCATCCAGGAACTTAACGGCGTGCGCGTGATCAAAGCCGGGCGCATTGCCACTGCTGCTTCGATGCCCCTCAGCCTGAGCCAGCCACTTATCCTGGCCCGCCTCCGCCCGGACATCGTCCACATCCACTCCCCTTACCCCTTGGGCGAAGTGACCAACTATCTTCTGGGCCGCACCCAGGCCACCATCATCACCTATCACAGCGACGTGGTTCGCCAACGTGGGTGGCTCCGCCTCTACGGACCGTTGTTGCGCCGGGTGCTCCATGCCGCTGACTACATCATCGCCACCAGCCCCCGGTACATCGAGACTTCACCCTGGCTCCGCCCGGTGCGCGAAAAGTGCGTCGTAGTGCCGTTGGGAGTAGAGGTGGACCAGTTTGCGAAGGGAAAAGCCAAGCCGCCGGGAACGGAGCTTTTGTTCGTGGGCAGGCTGCGTTACTACAAAGGAGTGGATGACCTGCTCCGGGCTCTGGTGCAAGTCCCGACCGCACGCCTGACCGTAGTGGGGGACGGTCCGATGCGGGGCGAGTGGGAGGCTCTGGCCCGGCAACTGGGCCTGGCCGAGCGGGTGACCTTCACCGGCGAGGTCCCAGACGATGAGCTGCCTGCCCGCTACGCCGCCGCCGCTCTCTTCGTCCTCCCGGCCAACGCCCGCGCCGAAGCCTTTGGCACCGTGTTGCTGGAAGCCATGGCCGCCGGCTTGCCCTGCATTACGACTGAGGTGGGTACCGGCACCTCCTGGGTGGTGCAGCATGGCGTCACCGGGCTGGTCGTGCCACCCCGCGATCCCGAGGCCCTGGCCCAGGCTATCGTTCGCCTTTTGCAGGATCGGGCCTTGCGGCGCAGAATGGGCCAGGCCGGGCGGGAGCGGGTGGAGCAGCACTTCAGTGTGGAGAGGATGGTGCAGGCGACGGAGGCGCTGTATGAGAAGTTGAGCAGAGATAAGAGGAGAGGCAGGTGGACAAGTGGAGGCCTCATGTGAAAACGTGGCGATTTGCTCCTGGGGTGATGTTGGTGTAAAATGTAAAAAGCCGGAGGCCGTATGCATTATCTTTTATGGAGGTGAGTATGGGTGAGGTCAAGGTCCAGGTTGATCTAGAGAACTACGACGATCGAGTGCTCGCCGAGCG
>JBBIJG010000421.1:0-238 GCA_037446095.1 Caldilineae bacterium | reverse complement strand
CAGGTGCGTTCCCAGGCCGTGGAAATGCTAGCCGACACTGCTGCTGTGATGCTGATGTTACCGCAAGAGTTGGTTGAGACATTGGGTTTGACCATCAGACGAAAGGTGATTGTGACTTATGCCGATGAGCGCAAGGAGCAGCGAGATGTGGCTGGTGTGGTCACAGTCAAGGCCGGCAACCGGAGCATGCAGACAAGCTGTGTCGTAGAGCCACCGGGCAGTGAACCTCTACTTGGAC
>JBBIJG010000420.1:0-2908 GCA_037446095.1 Caldilineae bacterium | reverse complement strand
CTCTGAAGCTGGGGGCCGGGCTGGTGGCTCTGGAACTGGTGCTCAGTGGCCAGGTCGAAGTGGCCTTTAGTTTCGCCGGGGGAATGCACCACGCCAGACCAGCCTATGCCTCGGGGTTCTGCGTCTTTAACGACATCGCTGTAGCCATCCACAAACTGCTGGCGGAGGGCTTGCGGGTGGCCTACATAGACATTGACGTCCACCACGGCGATGGAGTGCAGGCCGCCTTCTATGACAACGACCGGGTACTGACCATCTCTTTCCACGAGTCGGGATACTATCTTTTCCCAGGCTCGGGTTTCGTAGAAGAGATAGGGGAAGGCGTCGGGCGGGGTTATGCCGTCAACCTCCCCCTCGCTCCGTACACGGACGATGAGACCTATGTTTGGGCCTTTCGGGAACTCGTGCCTCCCCTGATACAGAAATTTGAACCTGACATCATCGTCAGTCAATTGGGCATTGATACCCACTATCAGGACCCTCTGGCCCACCTGTGCCTGACGACAGAAGGCTACGTTACGGTGGTGGAGATCATCAAAAGTCTGGCCCCGCGTTGGTTGTCCTTCGGCGGCGGCGGGTATGAGCTCGATGTCGTACCCAGAGCCTGGACCCTGGCCTATGGAGTGATGCGGGGCCAACAGTTCCCCGATGAGATACCCTCTTCTTATGCCGACAAGTACGGGCTGAAGGCTTTAAGAGACCACAAAAAGCCATTCCTCGACGCCTGGGTGAAAAACCAGGTTCGTAATCAGGCCGAAGTCGGGGTAGAGGCCCTGAAGCGAACGGTGTTGCGGTCCATACGGGGACGGGAGGAGAAATAAAATGCTGTTTCAGTTGGGTGTGCAAGAAATCATCTCCCTGGTGGTAAGCTTATTGATAGCCATCAGCGTTCACGAATGGGCTCATGCCTGGATGGCCAACTGGTTGGGGGATCCAACAGCCAAGGAGGCGGGACGGTTGTCCCTGAACCCTTTTGCCCACCTGGACCCCTGGGGCACCTTGATGCTGCTGGTGATAGGGCTGGGCTGGGGCAAGCCTGTGCCGATTAACGCGGAGCGCCTCCGTTATGGGCCTCAAAAGGGAATGGCGCTAGTCGGGCTGGCGGGGCCAGCGGCTAATTTCACCATGGCCGCTCTG
This sequence comes from Caldilineae bacterium, assembly GCA_037446095.1. Classification (GTDB taxonomy): domain Bacteria; phylum Chloroflexota; class Anaerolineae; order E26-bin7; family E26-bin7; genus E26-bin7. The sequence continues at coordinate 1,771 of JBBIJG010000420.1, read as the reverse complement.
GTAGCCATCCCTCTCCGTCAGCATCTTGTACCTTTTGCGCCCCGCTACATTTTTGACCTCATTCCCATTTCTTTCGGGACCATCCTTTCCTGGATAGTCTGGCTCAGCCTGGCCTTAGCCCTCTTCAATTTGATCCCCTTCACCCCTCTGGACGGTTCACGCATCTTCGGTGCCTTCTTACCCCGGCGTTGGTTCTACTTCCTGGCTCGCTACGAACGCTACGCCCTGATCCTGTTTCTTGGCCTGATCCTGGTGGAACGCTTCACCAAACTGGGGATTCTCTCGAGGATCATCTTCCCCCCTATCATGTTTTTTTGGTGGCGGCTGGTGAACATGGCTCCGCCTTTCTTCTACTAGCGAAGCTTCGCCTCAAACCGACAAGGCGAACACTCACCGCAGAGCGTGCTGAGAACGTCAGCGGCCTATGCGTACTCTGCGGTAAAATCTTGCCCCATTTGTCCAGATTTGGCTTATGAAGATACCTAGAGTAGGAATTTTTTGGATAGATGGGTGGTCTATGTTATAATACAATCTTAGACGGTTGGTCATGAGGCTAACCGGTTGAGGACCAAACTTCCTGATGGAGCAGGGATGTGAAATTACACGAGTACCAGTCGAAGCGCATTTTCGCTCGCTTTGGTGTGCCGATCCCTAACGGCGATGTAGCTTCAACTCCTGACGACGCTTATAGAATTGCAGCCCGGCTGGGAGGGCGAGTGGTCGTCAAAGCCCAGGTGCTGGTGGGTGGGCGCGGCAAAGCCGGTGGGATCAAATTGGCCAGGGATGCTGCCGAAGCCGAACGCAAAGCCAGCCAGATATTGGGCATGGACATCAAGGGCTTCAAGGTGAGAAAGGTCCTCATTGATGAAGCCGTAACGGATATTCTCAGAGAAATCTATCTGGGGATGACCATAGATCGCGTGGCCCGTTGCCCGGTGATGATCGCCTCGGCAGAAGGAGGCATGGAGATTGAAGAAGTAGCCAGGGCGAGGCCGGAGCGGATCGTCAAGGTCCATATTAATCCTTTCCTGGGCTTACGGAGTTATCAAGCCCGTGAGCTGGCTGCCGGCATCGGCCTGGAGAAAGATTGGGTGCCGAGCTTTATCCATGTAGCCACAGGGCTATACCAGGCCTTCGTGGAATGCGATGCCTCATTGGCTGAGATCAACCCTCTGTTGGCCACCGATCAGAAAGGCGGCCCGCCCTCCCTGGTAGCTGTGGACGGCAAAATGATCATAGACGACAATGCCCTCTTCCGACACCCGGATTTGGCCGAGATGCGGGACGTGGATGAGGAAGCACCGGCGGAAGCGGAAGCCAGATGCTACGGTCTCAGCTACGTCAAGCTGGACGGTGAAATCGGGTGCATGGTCAATGGGGCGGGTCTGGCTATGGCAACCATGGACATCATCAGGCTCTACGGTGGTATGCCGGCCAACTTCCTCGACATCGGCGGCGGAGCTCAGGCGGACCGGGTCGCCGCCGCCTTGCGGATCATCCTGGCTGATCCGAAAGTCAAAGCGGTACTCCTTAACATTTTTGGGGGCATCACCCGCTGTGATGAAGTAGCCAGGGGCATTGTCGAAGCCCTCGAACAGGTGCCTGCCAACGTGCCGATGGTCGCCCGTCTGGTGGGCACCAATGAAGAGGAAGGGCGACGCATTTTGGCCGGAGCCAAGATGGCCACCGCCAACAGCCTGACCGAGGCAGCCCAAAAGGTAGTCGAGTTGGCCCGGACCCACTAAGAACCTATCCGAAAACACAGGCTGTC
>JBBIJG010000419.1:794-2936 GCA_037446095.1 Caldilineae bacterium | reverse complement strand
TTTCCGGGAGGTCTTGAAAGCGGTAGCCGAGGTGGCGCAGGAAGGCTATCTGGTCACCATGGGCATCCCACCCGATTCGCCTCACACCGGCTATGGCTACATCCAGCGGGGCGCTTTCCTGTGCCAAATCGGCCAGCACAGCGTGTACAAGGTTGCCCGTTTCACCGAGAAGCCGGACGAGGCCACAGCCCGGCGCTTTCTGGATAGTGGCCAGTACTATTGGAACAGCGGCATGTTTGGCTGGAAGGTTTCGGCTATCTTGGAGGCTATCAGAGTCCATATGCCGGTTTTGCACGCCCAACTGATGGCCATTGGGGCCGCCTTGGGCAGTCGGCGGGAGCGGCGAGTGATGGAAGAAGTCTGGCAAGGGGTGAAAGGCCTCAGCATTGATTATGGAGTGATGGAACGGGCCGACAACGCGGTCGTCATCCCCATGGATGTGGGCTGGAGCGATGTGGGCAGTTGGGCTACCGTGGCCGAGCTCATGCCCAGGGACGCCGAAGACAACATAGTCGTTGGAGAGCATATCGGCATTGACACTACCGGCTCCCTGCTTTGCAGCTCGGGGCGGCTCATCGCCACTATTGGCTTGCGGGATATGATCGTGGTGGACACGGGTGACGCCGTTCTGGTCTGCCCCAAGGCCCGGGCGCAGGAGGTGAAAGACCTGGTAGATGAGCTGAAGAAAAGGCACAAGGACAAGTATTTGTGATCGTCTAAAAATGAACCATCCCCAATCCATTTCCAAAAAGCATTTTTGAGAGTCGGAGTAGAGCCTTTAGGCGGGTTTTGAGCTGGCGAACCGGCTAAAGCCTTTACAGGGAGTGCGAAAGATCAAAGAGGACCTCAAACTCAAGGACATCCTGGTAGTGGCCGTGACCGCTCATACAGACCCTGATGACTTGAAACGGGCTCATGAAGCCGGCTGTGATGGCTTCATTGGCAAGCCCCTTAGCCTGACCCGTTTTCCCGAACAGATTCGATGCCTCCTGCGCGGAGAACGGGTTTGGGAGATAAGATGATGGTAACCAGCCTCCTGCAGAGTGCTAATGTGTTGCTGCTGGGCCAGGAGCTGAACTCCTGGCGTGGGTGGGAAGGTTGGCCAACTGGCCTCTGAACCTGCGGAAGGCTGAGCAAGGAGAGCGTATGTCTGACGAGAGCATCGTGGCTTACTGTGTGAAATGCAAAGACAAGCGGGCGATGGATACCCCCCAGGCGGTCTTCACCAAGAAGGGCGTGCCCGCTACGCAGGGGAAGTGCCCGGTTTGCGGGACAACTTTGTTCCGCATGGGTGAGACCGAAGCCCATCGGAATCTGTCCCGACCCGATCCGCCCCCTCGCACGAGCAAATTGGTCATCGTGGAATCGCCGGCCAAGGCGCGCACGGTAGGGCGTTTCCTGGGCAAGAGCTATACAGTGCGGGCATCCATCGGACACGTGCGAGACCTCTTACGCTCCCGGTTGAGTGTGGATGTGGACAATGACTTCAAACCCCACTATCGCGTGCCCAACGAGAAAAAAGGAGTGGTCAAAGAGCTCCAGGCCGAGGTGGCGAAGGCCAAAGAGGTCTACCTGGCCACCGACCCCGATCGCGAGGGTGAGGCCATCGCCTGGCACCTCATGGCGGCCACAGGCATCACCAAGGAGCAGGCTCGCCGGGTGGTCTTCCACGAGATCACCCAGCACGCCGTCGCCGAGGCCTTTGCTCATCCTGGCGACATCAACATGAACCTGGTAGACGCTCAACAGGCCCGACGCATCCTGGACCGCCTGGTGGGCTACAAACTCAGCCCTCTCTTATGGGATAAAGTGCGCAATCGCCTCACCGCCGGACGGGTGCAGTCGGTAGCCGTGCGCCTCATCGTCGAGCGCGAACGAGAAATACAAGCCTTTGTGCCGGAGGAGTACTGGTCCATCGAAGCTGAGCTGGCCAAAAGGGAGGCAGAACGCCGCAGTTTCATTGCCAAACTGTATCGCATCCATGGCCAGGAGGTGGACCTCAAGAACCAGGGAGACACCCAGAAGATCGTGGCCGATCTGGAGACGGCGACCTATGTGGTCGCCGATGTCAGGCCAGGCACCCGTAGACGCAACCCCGCGGCACCTTTCACCACCAGCACCATGCAACAGGAAGCCTCACGA
>JBBIJG010000419.1:0-776 GCA_037446095.1 Caldilineae bacterium | reverse complement strand
ACCGCCAAGCGCACCATGGCCGTGGCCCAGCAACTCTATCAGGGCCTTGACGTGGGCGAAGGGGGCGAAGTCGGCCTCATCACTTACATGCGCACCGACTCGGTCAACGTGGCCGAGGTGGCCCAGAGAGAGGCCCGGGCCTACATCGGTGAGAAGTTTGGACCCGATTACCTGCCCCCCAGCCCGCCCAGGTACAAGACCACAGCCAGGGTGGCCCAAGAAGCACACGAGGCCATCCGGCCCACCAGTGTGCGCCGTGAGCCAGCCCACATCAAAAAATACCTCACCCGCGACCAGTACCGCCTCTACGACCTCATCTGGAAGCGCTTCGTGGCCAGCCAGATGGCTCCGGCTATCTACGACACCATGGCCCTGGATGTGGCAGCGGATCACCGCTGGCAAATCGCCAGGGGTGAAACAGCAGCTCCCGCTTCTCAGTTGGCCGAGTTCGGCCTTAAGCCAGAATACCTTTTCCGGGCCTCAGGTTCGCGGGTCAGGTTCCCCGGCTTTCTGGCCGTCTATGAAGAGGCCAAAGATGAGGATGGGGTGCCCGATGAAGACGAAGGTGCGATTCTACCGCCGCTGAGTAAGGGTGAGGTCCTCGATCTGCTGCGCCTTTTACCTCAACAGCATTTCACTCAGCCACCCCCCCGCTACACCGAGGCCACCCTGGTGCGCACCCTGGAGGAGTATGGCATCGGCCGGCCCAGCACGTACGCGCCCATCCTCACCACTATTCAGAATCGGGGCTATGTCGAGCGTGTAGACCGGCATCT
>JBBIJG010000418.1:0-2947 GCA_037446095.1 Caldilineae bacterium | reverse complement strand
AGCCACATGCACGGCTTTCTCTAGCTGCACCGGATGAAACCGCTCGCCAACCCACACTCCGCCGTCGCGGTAGAGCCGCACCGTCACGCCGCCGTCGGCGGTCGGCTCGGTCTGCCAGGCGAAGGGCTCCGTCACGAAGTCACCAGCCTCGCCATAGTCAGCCCGGTAAAAGCTTTCCAGGTCCACTCCGGGGTGCAGGAAATGGTCAATGAGGGCCGTGCGTCGGTACCAGTCGTAGTAGAGCCTCTTCTCCAGTCCCTCCTCCTTGGCCCGCACGATTTCGTGGATGGTGAGCACCTTTTCTCCCTCCCCTGTCCCTGCCTGCGCCTTTGTCAGGGTCGCCTCCAGCAGGGTCTGGTGATAGCCCTCCGGGCGGCGGCTCAGGTTGTTGAGCAGGTTGAATGGCTTGGTCCGCCAGTCCCACTCGAACAGAGTGCCTCCCCGCGCCGGATCGAAATACAGGTTCATGGCTGAACCCTCCACCAGGAGCTCGGGCCGACCGTCGCAGTCCAGGTCAACCTCACTTACCTCCACCCAGGCCCGGTTTCCTTGCCGGGCTCGATCGGCCAGGTTCTCGGCAGCCAGCAGGTGCTCATAGTTAGCCGTGCGGATGTGGGGCAGGTAGATGCCGCCGAAGACGCCGTGCCAGTAGGGGCAGTTGCACTGAGCAGCCCACAACTCGTCCAGGATTCTGGCTTGAAGGCTATCGGGCTCCAGGCTGTGCACCTTCCCGCTGACCCGCAGCATCTTTTTGTGCAGGGTGTTCGCTTCCGGGTACTTGACCATGAAGTGGCGCCAGAAACCGCCGCGTACAAAACGCAAGATGTCCGTCCGCCCTTCGTCTTTAAGCCGGTGCTTGAGGGAAACGATTTCGCCTGAAAGCCTGGCCGGCAGGGCCCATTCGGTCATCTCATCGTAAGCGGCGGTGGGCAGGTAGATGCGACCCAGGGCAGGGAAACGACGGATGTACTCCCCCGGCGGGATGGTCTCTACCCAGGCCGCATTTTCTTCCAGAGCGGCAAAGAACTGCTCCATCCAGCCACCCGTCCTCAATTCCCCTCCCCAGACGTGCTGGTAGGTCCCAGGCCACAGGCCGAACTTTTCGCCGTCATCGCCCATGACAGCCACCCTGGTCCCGTCTGCGGTGGCTGCATCTTGCAGCCAGGCCAGGACCTCTTTCACCGGTGCCCAGGGGATGGTGTAACGCAATTTCATGCTGGTGCCAAAGATTTTGAGAGTCCTGCCCTGTTCTTCGGTGACATAATAGCCGAAGAGGTCCTTGTCCTCCAGCCCAACGTACTTGAAATGGGTGTCATCCACAATGGTGTATTCCACTCCTGCCTCGGCCAGCGCTTTGGCCAGGTGAGGTTCCCAGACCCGCTCAGCCAGCCAACCTCCTGTAGGCCTGTAGCCGAAATCATCCTGAACGGCCTGGGTGAGCTTGCCAATCTGCCCCCGCTTGTCCGCATCAGGGATGGCCGCCAGGATGGGTTCGTAATAGCCGCCAGTCATCATTTCCACCTGCCCCTGGGCCACCAGGGCAGCGATACGTTCGATCAATTCGGGGCGGTTGGCCAGCAGCCAATCGCGCAAGGGGCCCGTGTAGTGCAACGCCAACCGGATGGTCGGGTGCTTCTCCAGAGCTTCGATCATGGGCAGGTAAGCCTTCTCGTAGGCTTCGGCGAAGACAAAGTCGAAGTTGCCGACGGGCTGGTGATTATGAATGGCCAGGGCCAGGTATATCTTGGGCATGGGGGTCTCCTCAAAATTGAATTCAATATTATTCTATCACAGAATCGCCCGGCAGCCAAAGGGTTGACAAATCTCATTATGAAGGTATAATACTCCAAAGGGGGGAAACACAGGCGCGGCGGCGCTGCACTCCTTCGGGCCGGCTGTTCGCCGGCGCGGACGGAAGCGTCCATGCAGAGCCTGTCCTTCCGGAGGCGGAGCGAAAGATGGACGCCCGACTGGAAGCGAGTCGCAGGTTTGCGCGTAAAAGGGGTGAGCAAATTGGAACGGCGAGCGCTGGCAGGCTCTCAGGTTGTAATGCGGTGGCGTTTCAAGGCTGCTATGCGGGGTAAAGGACTATCTGCCTTCGGTGTAATAGCCCTGGTTATCGCTTGGAGCCTGGCGGGTTGCGGCCCGGCGGAGGTTCCACCCGTTGAGGTAGTGACGCCTGTGGCCATAGAAGCAACCCCGCCGGCGGCGGTGGAGGCAGCCAGCCCCACACCGACTCCTGCTCCCACGCCTGAGCAACCCTGGGCAGCTAGGATGAATGGGCAGCCCATTTTATTGGCCGAGTATGAGAAGCAGGTCGCGCAGTTCGAGGCTGCTCTGGCGACTCAGGAGACGGATCTGAACAGCGAGGAGGGTCGGGCAACTCTATCCCAGGTCCGCCGCCAGGTCCTCGAAGCAATGATCAACCAACTGCTCACAGAACAGGCCGCGGCCCGAGAAGGTATCACCATCAGCGACGAAGAAGTCGCGTCTCGGATAGAGGCCGATATTCAAGCTGTAGGCGGTGAAAGCCAGTTTGAGCAATGGTTGGCGGACAATCACCTTACCTATGAGGATTACAGGGCCATCCTGCGCTCGCAATTGATCCACGGGGCCATGTTCGAACGGGTCACGGCAGCGGTACCTACCAGTGCCGAGCAGGTCCATTTCCGTTACATCTTGTTGGAGAGCGAGGAGGAGGCCCATGCCGTCCTGGCTCAGCTTCAGGCCGGAGCCGATTTTGCCGCCCTGGCTCAAAAGTTCTCTCACGACGAGAGCACCAGAGAGAGGGGCGGCGACCCAGGTTGGCTTCCGCGAGGACTGGACCTGGTGCCCCCGGAGGTGGAGATGACAGCTTTCGCCCTGGAGGCAGGACAGACCAGTGGGGTGATAACGACCCCCTTTGGATATTACATCCTTCAACTTCTGGAAAGAGACTCCAATCGCC
>JBBIJG010000417.1:0-2987 GCA_037446095.1 Caldilineae bacterium | reverse complement strand
CCAGAAAGCCGGCGCTCCCTCTCGGATCAGGAAAATGAAAATGAGAGCCACAAAGAAGATGGCAGAAAAGCCTGAGACCCGGATCAGGGTTTCGATCAGAAACTCCTTCCAGCGGAAACGGAAGCTCATACCTCACCTCAAGGGGACAAAACCCAACTCCCTCACGATGGCCTGGCCCTCGTCACTCAGAATCCAATCCAAGTAATCCTGGATGATCCCCGTTGGTTGGCCGTTGGTGTACATGTAAAGCGAGCGAGCAATGGGATAGGAGCCGTCTTTGACGGTGGCGATAGTGGGCAAAACGTAAGGTTGGCCAGGGCCAAGGGCCACCGCCACGGTCTTCTGATCTCCGGTCACATAGCCCAGGCCATCATAGCCGATGGCGTTAGGGTTCTGGCGGATTTCGTTGCTGATGCCCTCCGAAGAAGGCATCAGCAAGGTGTCGGGGGAGAAGAGGGCCTGGTTGCCCTTCTCTCCTTTGCGCACCACCTCTTCCAAAAAGTAGATGTAGGTGCCCGAGTTGGACTCCCGCGAGAGGAGGACAATGGGCCGGTCCTCGCCCCCTACCTCTCGCCAGTTGGTGATCTGGCCGGTAAAGATCCCGGCAAGCTGGTCTATGGTCAGGTCCGTCACGGGGTTGCTGGGATGAACGACCACCGCGATGGCGTCGGCGGAAACGACGTGCTCCACCGGCTCGACACCATTGGCCCGCGCTCGCTCCAGCTCTTCCGGCTTCATGGCCCGGGAGGCATTGGCAATGTCCACGGTGCCGTTGATCAGGGCGGCAATGCCTGTCCCGGACCCGCCACCGGTCACGGCGATGCGCACTTCTGGATGCTGAGCGGTGTAGGCTTCAGCCCAGGCCAGGGCCAGGTTCACCATGGTGTCAGAGCCCTTGTTCTGGATGGTCTGCGTGTCCCCCGTTACAGGTGCAGCCTCAGAGGGAGGACCGGTGGGGGCACAAGCGCTGTCAGCCAGGAGGCTCAGGAGTAAAGCTAGGGCTGAGCACAACAGCAGACTCAGTAGATCACAAATTGCTCTCGCTGGATTTGCAATCCAGCGGCCAGGCGGCGGATTACAAATCCGCCACGAGCAAAAATGTGATCTACTGAGTCTGATTGGCAACTCCTCGTATGTAGTTCGCATCTTGAGTCTGTCCTCCACACTGATTATACCATTGGCTGCCGTAGTCGTCAACACCTCTTGACTTTCGTGCCACCTTTTGTTACAATGTAGCTGCTTACCGCAGAGCCCGCGGAAAGTCCTTCACCACCCGGCGAAGGCCATCCTTCAGAACCTTGAAAAGGTACTGATTGGAGGGACGCCCCTTCCTGGTTCAGGAGGATAATTTGTACGCGGACAAAATGTCCATCCGCAACCTGAATTTCTATTACGGGGACTTTCAGGCCTTACGTAACATCAACCTGAGCATCAAGGAGCGCCAGATCACCGCTCTCATTGGCCCTTCCGGCTGTGGCAAATCCACCTTCCTGCGTACCCTTAACCGTATGAACGATACCATCCCCGGCATCCGGGTGGAGGGCCAGGTGCTTCTGGATGGGCAGGACATCTACGGCTCCCAGGTGGACGTGGCGAATCTGCGTCAACGGGTGGGGATGGTCTTCCAGCGGCCCAACCCTTTCCCTCAATCGGTTTACGACAACGTGGCCTTTGGCCCCCGCGTCTTGGGGTTGGATCGCCAGCACAATCTGGATGAACTGGTGGAGAGGAGCCTGCGGAAAGCGGCTCTCTGGGATGAGGTGAAAGACCACCTGAACCGCTCGGCTCTGGAGCTGGACAGCGGGCAACAACAGCGCCTGTGCATCGCTCGTGTCCTGGCTGTAGAGCCAGAAGTCATCCTTATGGATGAGCCTTGCTCAGCCCTGGACCCGGTGGCCACCCTCAAAATCGAGGAGTTGATGAGAGAGCTGGAGCAGAACTACACCATCGTCATCGTCACCCACAATATGCAACAGGCGGCCCGCGCTTCAGATTGGACGGGCTTCTTCTGGCTGGGGGAACTGGTGGAATACGGCCCCACGGAGAAGCTCTTCACCAACCCCACCCAAAAGCAAACAGACGACTATATCACCGGACGGCTCGGCTAACAAGGAGTTGACAACGGGGGGCAGGAGGGTTATAATACGCTTCGCCCCATTAAGAGCCCATCCGGAAACTCGGGCCCAGGATGCTCAGGGTGCTCAGGGCGGGGTTGCCGGACAGGCTCTAAAACTTACCACAGGGTGTTTCAATGGCTGTTCGTCCCATCGTCCAGGCAGATAACCCCCTTTTACGTCAAAAGTCGAAAAAAGTCAAGCGGTTCGGACAGGCCCTGCAGAATCTGATAGACGATATGGTGGAAACCATGCACGCTGTCCATGGGTTGGGGCTGGCTGCGCCGCAGATCGGCGTGTCGCAGCAGGTGGTTGTGATCCAGTTGCCGGAGAATGAAAACGATCCCCAAAGCGGCAAGTTGTACGTCGTGTGCAATCCCGAAATTGTCAAAGCTGTGGGCGAAGAGGAAAGCGAAGAGGGTTGTCTTTCAGTGCCAGGCTTTGTGGGTGACGTGCGGCGCGCCGCCGCGGTGACCGTCAAAGGGCTGGACCAGCATGGGCGGAAAATCCGCATCAAAGCCGAAGGACTTCTGGCGCGGGCCTTTCAACACGAGATAGACCACATCAATGGTGTCCTCTACATTGACCGGGTGGACAGCCCGGAGAAGATCCGTCGCGTCGTGCCCCCAGAAGAACAGAGGCCGCTAGAGGAATCGGCGTTGTGAAGCGAAAATTTAAAGGTTCGGGCTTGACCTTTGCAGGCCCGAGGATAAATCGTCGGGCTAAGCGAGCAAAGGGCGATCCATCGCCCTGGAAGAGCCCGCTTCAGAGTGGGTCGGAGAATTCGTCGTTATGTCAAGACTGCCTAAAGGCCCCGCCGTAAACGTCGGGGCTGAGCAGCCCAAGGGCGTTTCAACGCCCTTGCCGCTGCAG
>JBBIJG010000416.1:0-2988 GCA_037446095.1 Caldilineae bacterium | reverse complement strand
TTCACCGGCACGCCGTCTAATAGCACGGTGCAGGCCCCGCACTCCCCCTCGCCGCAGGCTACCTTGGTGCCGGTGAGTTCCAATTGGTCACGCAGCACTTCCACCAGCAAGGCCGAGGGCTTGACCTGCACCGTCACCTCCTCCCCATTGAGGGTCATGGTCAGAGTTTGCAGAGCCATGTTCTCCTCCTCCATCAACTCCTTCGCGCTGCCTGTATCGCCCGCTCGATGGACCGGCGGAGGAGCACTTTGACCATCTCTCGGCGATATTCCTCTGAGCCGCGCAACAGGCTGGTCCTGGGCTGAGCTTCCTGAGCGGCCAGCTCCAGAGCTGCCGCAATAGCCTGCGCCTCAACCGCTGCTCCCCGCAGAGCCTCCTCGGCCTTGCGGGCGCGGAAGGGCGTGGGGGCCACCGGACTAACCGCCAGCCGCACTTCCTGAAAAGCATCCCCGCCGTTGTTCAGGGTGACCACAGCGGCGGCGTTCAGAATAGGCAGCGACAAGGCTTTTCTTTTGGCCAGGCGCTCGAAAGCGGATCCCTGGTTGGAGCCCAGAGCCCGGAACCGCACGGCAGTCAAGATCTCAGCGGTAGGGTCCACCGTGCACTGCCCTGGGCCCAGGTATAGACTCCCCAGGGGCTCACGACGGGTGCCCGTCGCAGTGGCCACCTCCACTTCTGCTTCCAGGGCCATGAGCGGGACGACAGTGTCGGCTGCCGGCTGGGCGTTGACAATGTTGCCGCCCACGGTGCCCATGTTGCGTATCTGCGGCGAGCCTACCTGCGAAGCTCCCTCGGCCAGGGCAGCCGCCTTCTCCCGAACCAGGCTGGAGGAGGCCAGTTCCTGATGGGTAACGCAGGCTCCGATTCTGATGAAATCCCCCTCCAGTTCAATACCTTTCAATTCTTCCAGGTTGGTGATGTCCACCAGACATTTGACTGTCTTCTCTTTCTTCTTTAATTGGATGATCAGGTCGGTGCCGCCAGCAATGACCCGCGCCTGACCCTGATGCTCCTGGAGCATAGCCAGGGCTTCCTCCAGCGAGGTTGGCATGAGATACTCTTCCCACTTCATGGTTTCTCCCCCCTGTATCCGGTATCAAAAACTTGTAAGTTCACATCCCTGAATCTCGGTGGGCTGAGCCGCACGACCGTTTCTCTGACGTCATCATAAGCGAAAGGTACATCCGGCACGCTGAGGGCATAGCCGATGAGGGCCAGATTAGCCGACCGGGGAGCGCCCAGAGCCAGGGCGACCTGGTCGGCGGGGAAGCTGTAAGCCCTGATCTGGTTTTTCTCCAGGTAGCCCTTGATGCCAGGAGCCCAGAAATCTTCCCTGGGGCTGCTGACGAAGCAGAGGCCGCCCTGTCTGAGAAAAGCCAGGGTGCGATAGGCCTCATCGCGGTCAAAAGCAAAGAGGAGATCGGCTGTGCCCTGCCGGACCAGAGGGCTGGAGTAATCGCCGAACTTCACGTGGGAAATGACCGAGCCCCCTCGTTGAGCCATGCCGTGTATCTCGGAACCGATGACATTGTAGCCCTTCTCCAAGGCCAGTTCCGTGAATAGCCTGGTGGCGAAAAGGATACCCTGCCCACCAACGCCGGATAGGATCATTTGCAAGTTCATTTAATCTTTCCTCAAGCTTTATCTAACTCCTCAAGGCTGATCCCCAATTCTCGTAGGATTCTGTAAAAGGTCTTCGTGGGGATGCCCTTCCCCTTGTGCAAAGGGATGGCAGTGTAGCCTCCCGTCTCAGGGTTCCACCAAATGTGGGGCCCATTTTGCTCGCAGCGGATTTACAATCCGCCGTCGGGCCGCTGGATTACAAATCTAGCGGAAGCAATTTGTGATCTACCGAGAATATCTAAGCTGGCACGATGAACCCCTTGTAACAAACCTCGATGCAAACGCCGCAATCGGCGCAGACCCGTCGGTCAATAACCACCCGCCCCAGGTCTTCGTCCAGCACCAGGGCCGGGCATTCGAAGGCGGTCAGGCAATACTGGCAGGCGTCACATTCTTCGGTGACGGTCACCCGCACAGGGTGCTCCCGCAGAGGGGTGGGATCATAGAGGGGGCAGGGCCGTTTGGAGATGATGACGGCAATGCCTCCGTCTTCTTGCCGGATGTAATTCTGCGCTCTCTTGACCAGAGCCTGAAAGTCTTTGACGCGGTAGGGGTCCATCTCCTCGATGAACTTTACCCCGCAGGCCTGCACCAGGTCCTTGATGGCCACGCGGTTGCCCATCCGCCCGTCAGCCAGCAGGCCCGAATCGGCTGTGGGCTGCATGCCGGTCATGGCCGTGGTGCCGTTGTCCAGGATGATCAGGATGAAGCGGGCCTGGTTGTGGACGGCGCTGGCCAGGGGAGGAATGCCGGCATGCAGGAAAGTCGAATCGCCGATAGTGGCCGCCACGACCACGTCTTCCCCGTCCTGATGATAGGCCTGGTAGAGGCCACTGGCGATGGTGATGGCTCCGCCCATGTCCAGGCAGGTGTCCACGGCCTTCAGGTTGAGCCCCAGGGTGTAGCAACCGATGTCGCTGGGGTAGATGGCCTTACCACCCAGGGCTCGCCTCAGAGCGTAGAAAGCTCCCCGGTGGGGACAACCTGGGCACAGGCGCGGCCGACGGATCGGGAGCCTCAGATCAGCCACCAGCTTGCCCAGCTCCTCAAGGTCGAGAGGGGGCCTCACCGGCAGCCCCATGTCTTCCACCAGCTTCGCCAGGACGCCGTACACGACCTCGGGCCCCAACTCGCCCGCTGCGGGCACTGTGCCGGTAAGACGCCCCAGCACCTTGCTTTTGTCCCGGATCTGTAACTCGATGACGGCGTCGGGTTCCTCCAGAACCAGGACCTGCTGGCAGCCGGCGATAAAATCGGCCACCCGCTTTTGGGGTAAAGGATAGGGGGTGCTGATTTTCAGGATGGGGAATTGACCTTCCAGCCCCATCTCCCGCAGGGTGTCCAGCAGAATGGCATAACTGGCAC
>JBBIJG010000415.1:0-3004 GCA_037446095.1 Caldilineae bacterium | reverse complement strand
GATGTCTTCGCGCCAGCGATGATAGTGGTCACAGGCCACATCGCCAGTGCTGCCATCCATGATATTGCCAGCCGTGTGAGCAAAGCGGTCCCAGATCGATTCACCTTTGCCATCCTCGTTCCAGGCACCTTCAATCTGATAGGCAGCCGTCGCGACACCCCAGATAAAGCCCTCGGGAAAAGCTATCTTCAATGTCCTATGCCTCCTTTGATTTCAACCTGTCCTAACAAACTATTTTCATCCATCGTGGCGCCTGCTGGCAGGCACGGGCAACTCCCCTATAATGACTTCAACCCGATGTGTTTTACCATCCCCAAAAACAGGCACCACGTTGCCTGCGATCTCTCTGCCGTCTACTTTGACCGACCTGACCCCTCTGCAGACGTGCTCAGGGTTCTTGACCTCGATTTGGTAAACCGCATTCCTGAATGCCCTGGTCACCTTAAAGCCATCCCATTTTCTGGGTATGCAAGGGTTGATTTGAAGCCCCTTATAGGTGGGCTGGATGCCCAGAATCCACTGGGTGATGGCCACATAGTTCCAGGCGGCGGTGCCGGTCAGCCAGGAGTTCTTGGCCTCGCCATAGGTGGGGGCATCATGCCCGGCGATCATCTGGGCGTAGACGTAGGGCTCGCAGCGATGCACCTCGCTGATGGCCTCCCGCGCCGAAGGGTTGATGCGCAGGTAGTAGTCATGGGCCTGGTCGCCGTGTCCGACTCTGGCTTCGGCGATCATGACCCAGGGGTTGGTGTGACAGAAGATGCCCGCGTTCTCCTTATAGCCCGGCGGGTAAGACGAGATTTCGCCCAGATGCAGGTAGTATCGTGAGTAGGCAGGCTGATGCAGCATGATGCCATGAGGCGTAGCCAGGTGCTTCTTCACGGCTGCTAACGCTTTCTCGGCTCGCCCGTCGTCGAGGCCGATGCCGGCCAGGATGCAGAAACCCTGTGGCTCGATGAAGATGCGCCCCTCCTCACTTGCGTGGGAACCTACCTTGTGCCCAAAGGCGTCGTAGGCGCGAAGGAACCACCCCCCGTCCCAGCCATGTTCGAGCACGACTGCTTCCATCTTCGCCGCCGCATCGTGATAGTGCTGAGCCTCCTCCACCAGGCCCCGCTCTTGGGCGATGGCTGCCATCTCTCCGGCCGCCAACACGAACAATCCGGCGATAAAGACCGATTCGGCTGCCTCGCTATCCCTGATGGTAGCGGTCTGGAATGACTGGCCGGGTGTGTCGGAGAAGGTGTTCAGGTTCAGGCAATCGTTCCAGTCGGCGCGGCCGATCAGGGGCAGGCCATGCGGTCCCAACCGGGCCAGGGTATGGCGCAGGCTGCGCTGCAAATGCTCATAAAGCGGCTGCTCGGTGCCAGGCCGGTTCTCATACACCACCGGCTCCTCCAGGATGCTCCAGTCCCCGGTTTCTTTCAGGTAAGCGGCCACACTCAAGACCAACCAGAGGGGGTCATCGTTAAAACCACTCCCGATCTCATCGTTGCCCCGCTTGGTCAGCGGTTGATACTGGTGATAGGCACCGCCCGTCTCCAGTTGCGTGGCAGCCAGGTCCAGGATACGCTGGCGTGCCCGTTCCGGAACCATGTGGACAAAGCCCAACAGGTCCTGGTTGGAATCCCGAAAGCCCATGCCGCGCCCGATGCCGGATTCAAAGAACGAGGCCGAACGGGAGAGGTTGAAGGTGACCATGCATTGGTAAGGGTTCCAGATGTTGACCATGCGGTTGGTGTGAACATCCGGTGTCTCCACCTGCAAGATGCCCAGCAGGTTGTTCCAATAGGCACGCAGGGCCTCGAAAGCGGCCTCCACGTTATCCCTGTCCAGGTATTTGTTGATGATGGGTCTGACCGTTCGCTTGTTGATCGTCTGCAAGCCCGGTGGGTCGAATTTCTGGTCGGGAGGGTTCTCGTGGTAGCCCAGGAGGAAGATGACCTGACGGGACTGGCCGGGCGCCAAAGTGATCTGGACGTGATGCGAGCCCAGCGGCGCCCAGCCGTGGGCCACAGAGTTGAAGGAGCGACCCAGTTCGACTGCCAGAGGCCGGTCCCATCCCCGGTACGGCCCCAGGAACGCCTCGCGCTGCGTATCGAACCCGGCCAGTTCTTCGGAGCAGGCGAAAAAGGCAAAGTGATTGCGTCGCTCGCGGTATTCGGTCTTGTGATAGATCACGCCCTCTTCGATTTCCACCTCACCGGTGCTGAAATTACGCTGAAAGTTGGTGGCGTCGTCGTGGGCGTCCCACAAGCAAAATTCGATGCTGGAGAAAACCGAGAGGTGGACAGGTTGCCGGCGCTGGTTCGTTAGTGTCAGTTGCCAGATTTCCAGGGTCTCGCCTGGAGGAACAAAGTACCGGGTTTGAGCTTCGACCCCTTTGTAGGTGGAGCCGATGATGGTGTAGCCCAGCCCGTGACGGCAGGTATAGTCCTCCAGTGCGTGGCGGGTGGGCTGCCAGGAAGGGGACCAGAATTCCCCTGTGGCATGGTCTCGCAAGTAGATGTAACGTCCACCCCAATCCAGGGGGACGTTGTTGTAGCGGTAGCGCGTAATGCGCCGCAGGCGGGCATCGCGATAAAACGAATAGCCTCCGGCCGTGTTGGAAATGAGGCCAAAATAGGCCTCGCTACCCAGGTAATTGATCCAGGGTAGCGGGGTGTCGGGGCGTGTGATCACGTATTCGCGATGTTCATCGTCAAAGTATCCGTAGCGCATGATTTCTCCTGCTGATTTGGCAATGGCGCATTGCGCGGCCTCTTATCCTGGCGCGGGCTCCATTGGTCGCCAGAATCCTCACAGAGGTTGTGCTGACCTCAACGCGTCCGGCAGACTGGCCCGCACGCTGGCGAAGACGGCGTCATTGACCTCCACTCCCAGACTCTCCAGGGCCAGGAAAACCGCCCCGACCACCGGCTCAAACTCTGGCAGCACGATGGTCGCCTGGGGAGCTACCCTGTGTACCACCTGGGTCACCGTGTCCACCAACAGCGGCCCCTTG
>JBBIJG010000414.1:0-3021 GCA_037446095.1 Caldilineae bacterium | reverse complement strand
CCCCCAGGCCCCTCGGCAGGGGAGTCCCCCTGCACTCCCAACGCCGTTGTTGCAGTTCGCATCTGGGGCTCTGCTGCCTTGCCCAGGCCCCAACTGACCGTAGGGCAGAGAGCCTGGAATTGGATAAGCGGCGCCTTGATGCCAGAATTTAAAGCTTTCCCCGACCGCATCGGCACCGTCAAATGTCAGATGGGTTTCGGCTGGGATTTTGCCCCTCGCCTACGCACCATGGGCATCTGGGATGATGTCTACCTCATCGTGACGCGCTCTGTGTTCGTGAGGGATGTCTTTGTCCGATGGGAGGCCTTAGAAGCAGAAACGGCCCGGGTGCAGTTGGGCCTGGAACTGGACGCGGAAAGGGAAGAAACGGCCAGGGTTCAGGTCCTGATCAGGGGTAAAAACTTTGTGGCTGATGAACAACGCTTTGCTTTCGACTTGACCTTGAGCCGGGGCCGTCAGACCCGGGAAATCGAGTTGGATATTGCCAACCCTCGCCTCTGGCAGCCCTGGGAGCGCGGTTTCCCTCACCTCTATGAGCTCAAGGTTGCCATCTACCTTTCACTCTGCGAGTCCTCAAGTCCCTCGGACTCTTTGACCACCACCTTCGGCCTCCGTACCGTCGCGCTTGCTCCCAACCGTGATTTACCGCCGGATGTTCCTCCCTGGACTTTTGTCGTCAACGGCCGGCCCCTGTTCATCCGTGGGGCCAACTGGGTGCCGGCAGACGCTCTGCCGGGGAGGGTGAGACGGGAAGACTATGCCCAACTCCTGGGTCTGGCCAAAGGGGCGGGCCTCAACATGTTGCGCGTCTGGGGTGGCGGGCTGCGGGAGAAACGAGCCTTCTACGAGCTCTGTGACGAGCTGGGCCTTCTGGTCTGGCAAGAGTTCCCTTTCGCCTGTGTCTTCCTCGGCCATTTTCCCTGCCAGGCATCCTTCCTTAGCCTGGCGCAGAAGGAGTGCACAGCCATCGTGCGGCAACTGCGGAACCATCCCTCCCTGGCTCTATGGTGTGGGGGTAACGAGTACAACCCCCGGCGCAACCGAAAATTGGTCGAAGTCTTAAGGGCGGTGGTGGCTGCCAACGATGGGACCAGGCCGTTCAAGGATGTTTCCCCAAGCCTCGGCGATAGCCACAACTGGCGAGTCTGGCACGGCAAGGCTCATGTGCGCCACTATCGTCGGGACGAGGCTCAGTTCGCCAGCGAGTTCGGCTTGGGTTCCGTCCCGGATCTGGCTTCTCTCCAGAAGTTCATCCCCGCTGAGCATCTGTGGCCTCCTGGCGAGTCCTGGCGGTACCATTGCGCTGAGTGGGGCAAATTGCACCGCTATGCCCAACCCTGGCTGAAGGGGGGATCCACATCCCTGGCCCGGTTCATCGAAGCCACCCAAAAAGCCCAGGCTTTCGGCCTGCAGGTGGCCATTGAGCACTTTCGCCGCCGCAAATACCGGGCCAGCGGCACCCTCGTCTGGCAGTTCAACGAACCCTGGCCGGCCATCTGCTGGAGTGTGGTGGACTATTACCGCCGTCCCAAGCTGGCCTACCACAAACTCAAACAGGTCTACAACCCTATCCTGGTCAGCTTGAACTATCCCCTTATCGCCTACAGACCGGGCACAGTGCTGAGAGCTGAGGTCTGGGCCATCAACGATCTCCTCCAGCCTTTTGAGGGCTGTCGGCTACGTATCCTCCTCGACGGCGATGAGATCTTCTCCCAGGCGATAGACCTGTCTCCCGATTCCTGCTGTCTCGTTGGCCTCGTCGAGCACCCTTTGCCCGACGGGGGCCAACACCTCACAGCAGAGTTGTCGTGCCGGGGTCAGGTCATCTCGACCAGCAGCTACGATTTGCAGTCCTACGATCCAACTGAGGCCAGTTTACTCGACCGTCTCCGCTCCTGGGTGGGGGAGATAGCCTTGCGCTAAGTGCCCATCCGACCATAGGGCAGGCTTTCTAGGAGCCTGTCGGAGAGACATTACGGAGTGGAGGCTTCAGCCGGAATCTGGCCATTACACCGGCTAACGCCTCCACTCCGGGGCTTCAAAGACGCTTCATCTGGTTTACTCCGACAGCCTGCTAGCCTGCCCGGACAGCCTGGGAGGGCTGTCCCGCACCTGCTGGATCACTTCACCACGATGTTCACCAGTTTCCCTGGAACGTAGATCACTTTAGCGACGTCTCTACCGGCTGTATGACGCTGGGCGCCGGGGCTGGCCAGGGCCAGCTCTTTGGCCCGCTCTTCGTCAATGCTCACCGGCACTTCCAGCCGATCGCGGACCTTGCCGTTGACCTGCACCACCAGGGTGATAATCTCGTCGGCGGCCAGTTCCTCGCTCCACCGGGGCCAGGCCTGCTGGTGTACGCTGTACTCCCCGCCGATCCGGGTCCACAGCTCCTCGGTGATGTGGGGACAAGATGGGGCCAGCAGCAGGATCAGCGTGCGGATGGCCTCCTCCCAGGCTTCGGTGCCGTAGACCGGGGTCTCCTTGGCCATGGCTAAGTAGTTGTTGAACTCCATCAGTTTGGAGATCATGGTGTTGAAACGGAAGCTTTCGACCCGCTCGGTCACGTCGCGGATGGTCTGGTGGGTGATGCGTCTCAGGTCGCGTTCCGCTCGTTCCAGGTCAAAGACAGCCGGGGTATCCCTTGTGGCGGATTGCAAATCCGCCACAAGCGGAGAAGATTTGGGTTCTTCCAGCACCACGTTCCAGACCTGGTTCAGGAAACGCCAGACCCCTTCGATGCCCTGGCTGCTCCAGGGGCCCCCTTCATTCCAGGGGCCAATAAACATGAGATAGGCCCGTACGGCATCGGCCCCGTATTGAGCGACGACGTCGTCGGGGCTGACCACATTGCCCCGCGATTTGCTCATCTTGGAGCCATCTTCACCCAGGATGGTGCCCTGGTTGTACAACCTCAGCATGGGCTCGTCAAAATCCACCAGGCCCATGTCGCGCATGGCTTTGGTGAAGAAACGGGTGTACAGCAGGTGCATGGTGGCGTGCTCAATGCCGCCGGTGTAC
>JBBIJG010000413.1:1143-3029 GCA_037446095.1 Caldilineae bacterium | reverse complement strand
GACTTTGTCCTCTGGAACCCGCCCTTTGTGGACCTGGCCCGCACCACCCGCCGCAGCGCCAACTCAGAAGCGACCGCTATTTTTGTGGAGATGGTCAAACAGGGGATACGCAACATCACCTTTACCAAAGCGCGTCGGGTGGCCGAATTGATCCTCCTTTACGCCCGCCAGGCCCTGGCCAAGGAGGCACCAGAGCTTGTCTCTCTGGTCAAATCTTATCGGGCCGGGTATCTGCCTCAGGAGCGACGGGAGATCGAGCAGGAGCTTTTCAGCGGGCGGTTGCTGGGAGTCACGGCGACCAACGCTTTGGAGTTAGGGGTGGATGTAGGCAGCCTGGAGGCCACCATCCTGGTGGGCTATCCAGGCACCATTGCCAGTACCTGGCAGCAGGTCGGGCGCGCCGGGCGTGGGGTACGCCATGCCCTGGCCTTTCTCATCGGCCTTGACAACCCTCTGGATCAATTCTTTATGCGCCATCCCCAGGAGCTCTTTGGCCGCAGCCACGAGCATGCTCTCATTAACCCGGGCAACGTCCACATCCTGGAAAAACACCTGCCCTGCGCCGCCCACGAGTTACCCCTTTCCAACCAGAAGGGTCCCCACAGCCTGGACGATGAGGCCCTTTTCGGTCCCGGCTTTGTGGAGGCTATGGTCAATCTGGAACGCAAAGGTCTTCTGGCATACCGTAACGGCCGCTGGTACTACACGGGCTTCGGTTATCCCGCCGAGGAGGTCAACATCCGCTCCATTAGCGGCGGCAGCATCCGCCTTCTGAACGAAGCTGAGGGGTATCGGGCCCTGGAGGAAATAGAGCTGACCACTGCCTTCTCTCGCGTCCATCCGGGGGCGATCTACCTGCACCAGGGCGAGTCCTATCTGGTCACCAACCTGGATTGGAAGATGGGCCTGGCCTATCTACGCCCCGTGGAGGTCAACTACTACACCCTGCCCCGGCAAATCAACGAGGTGAGCATCATCCGCTCGTTGAAGCATCAGCCGTTGCCGGCTACGGCAGCCTATCTGGGCCAGGTGCGAGTCACCGAGCAGGTGATCGGTTACAAGCGGGTACAGCAGTTCACCGAGACGACGTTGGGGGTGGAGTATCTGGACCTTCCAGCCCAGTCCTTTGAGACGGTGGCCCTCTGGTTCGACGTACCTCCTGAGCTCGCTCAGCAGGTGATCGGTCGTCGGCTGGACTTTCATGGTGGGTTACATGCCGTGGAGCATGCAGCCATTGGCATTCTGCCCCTTTTCGCCATGTGTGACCGTCTGGACATTGGCGGCCTTTCCACACCCCGCCATCCTGACACCGGCCAGCCGCAGGTTTTCATTTATGATGCTTTCCCCGGTGGGGTAGGCATTGCGGAAAAGGGGTTTGAGCTTCTGAGCGAGCTGTGGAAGTCGACGCTGGAAGCCATCAGCGGATGTCCCTGCCAGTCCGGATGTCCTTCCTGCATCCAGAGCCCCAAGTGCGGCAACAATAATGAGCCCCTGGACAAGGAAGCCGCCATCTTCATCCTGCGTGGCTTGCTGGGGCAGCGCAGGTAGGGACACAACGGGTTCGAACGGGGCCAGGAGCTTGTCGGAGAGACGCTCTGGAGGGGAGGCTTCAGCCGGAATCTGGCTATTGCACCGGCTAAAGCCTTGACTCCAGGACTCAATGCTCAGCCTGGTTCACTCCCAGAGGCTGTTAGGTTTTCATCTCGGCTTCGATCTCAGTCCGCCCCCTGGCTTTGGTCAGGAGCTCCTCTTTCTTTTTGACGGCTGCCTTTCTGCCTTCCTCGATCGCCTCTTCCAGGCGTATCCGGGTGTCGGCAATGATGTCCTCGATTTTTTTTCTGGTTTCCGCAGACAGTTCCTCGGCTCTCTGGCGAGCCTCTGCGGAG
>JBBIJG010000413.1:0-1102 GCA_037446095.1 Caldilineae bacterium | reverse complement strand
GTAGCCCACTCCTCGGCTCTGGTTTTGAGCTCGATGCCTTTTTCTCGGAGCTGAGCCCTGGTCTCCTCACCTGACTGAGGGGCCAGGATCAGAGCGACGGCTGCTCCCACCAAACCGCCGATAACGAATCCGGCAAAGAACTCCATTCCACTATCTCTTTCTGCCATTGTCACTTCCTCCTTAAAATTAAGTCCTTATACGCGATGTCATTCTCGCCTGCCCCGGCTTTTTGAACGCAGACCGGCAATGGCCTGAGCCGCACCTTTGACTGCCCCAACTATACTGGCGGCTGTCATGATAGGCGAGACCACAGTATCGCTGACAAAGGTAGTCGTACCCCTTACCGTGTAAACGGTCTCGCTGGCCGCATTGAGCACCGGCTTGATTTCCCTCTCTAAGGTCAGGAGCACATAAATCAGCAGAATGGTCATTACTCCGAGGAAGAATATCACCACCAAAGTCTCTAAAGCCAGGATGATGATGGCCACATCACGCAGGAAGGTGGTCGCCTGGGGGCGTGAATAGAGGAAGAGTCCAGCGCCCACCAAAAGGGCCACGAGAGCTACGATAGCAATAGCGGCGATAACGATCACCTGGAGGACCCGGGGGTCCGGCGGGGTCCTGGCTTCCGGGCTTTTGCTTTGGAGTTGTTCCTTCACCGTTCTTCTCCTTTGTCTGGGGGCCTGCGCAACCGGGGTGTGCCCGGTGAAAGTCCCAGGAGTACGAGGGGTGTCCCTTCCCTGTTGGCGGCGAAACTCACAACCGTTAAAAGTTTCATTAAAATTATATCACATTTTCAGCCATTTGGCAATAAACAAAACGAGCCAGCATATCAAACTGGCTTCGACGACGTGGATCTGGCCGATCATAAGGATCTCCAGGCCCAAGGTGTTGCCTGCCAGTTGTCCCAGCCCGAAACCGCCTCCCCCTGCTATCAGATAGATCACGAGATCTTTGGCCGTCCGGCCTTGCCAGATGTGGAACACAGCTCCATAGGCACTGGCGATCATGAGGGATAGAAGCAGGGCAGGAGAAGAAAACGACAATTCGCGCCTCCTGATTTTTTTCGACTAAGCGATAATACCCCCACCGAGGACGACTT
>JBBIJG010000412.1:0-3037 GCA_037446095.1 Caldilineae bacterium | reverse complement strand
GCCGAAGGGTGCATCCTGGCTTCAACACCCGTATTGTACTCGATAAGCTGCAATCGTGCAAGAGAGGGCCAAAGCCCCGGCTACTGAGAGCCTATCCGGAAAGTCTTCTGGCTAAGGGTGTGGGGCGTCGCACCCGGAGTTTACAACCGGACTACCCCCAATTCTGCCCGTCCCACCTCGGCCAGGGTATCCGGTTCATACAGGATAACCAGCAGGCGGTAAGGGCCAGATGGCGTGCCGGGCGGGACGGGCAGGTCGTAGACATCGGCAATGGTTTCACCCACCTTCCAGCGGCTGGTGGGGTAGGTGTTGTGGACGGGCACATTGTCGGTCTGGGCCACCTGGTTTCCCTCCCTGCTCAGGAGACGGGCCGAGACCTTGTAATCGGCACCTACCAGGGACAGAACCTGCCAGTGCAGGGTGAGGCGGACGACAGTCTGCTGATGGGACGACATGACGGCTGCGTCGTAGCCGAGCAGGTGTAGCGCATCGGTCAGCTCCACGGTCAGCGGATGCTGAGGGGCGGGAGCTGTCGTGACCGGCACCGCTCTGACTCTAATGAGAGGGCCCAGGGCCGACAGGCTGTAGCGTTCGGGCAGGCCGTGGACAGGGCGAAGGATATAGACCGCCTGACCGGCCATCAGGGTGCTCTCAATCGCCGCCAGACGCTCCTCATCGCGGTCGGCGGCGATCGTGACAACATCGGGACGCAGACCCTCCGTCCACTGAAAGTATCTCAGCAGAGTCATCTCGCCCAGGAGGCCAATGATGACGGCGTGGTTTTCAAGCGGCTGGCTCAGCACGTCAAGCCCGTAGTCGTGAACCGCCCAACGCTGGCTCAGGTCGAGCCTGGGATAATTGCCTCTGAGGAGAGCCAGCGGTTGAAGGAGCAGCAGAGCCACCAGCAGCCAGCGGGCCGCGACGAAGGTTTTGGCCACCCTTGCCAGAGTTTGCCCCACCAAATCCACGCCGCTCCCAATCCAGATGGCATAAAAAAGGAAGGCCGGCAGGGCAAAAACCTCGATATCGGCCACGTGATAGCTCAGGACAAAGGCCACGTTGAAGGCAAAAGCCGTGGCCAGCAAGACAGAGGGCCTGGGCTTTCTCGTCGAGGCGAGAAGGCCCAACAGACCCAGGCCAACTCCCACCCACCCAAATTGGCCGACCAGCAGTTGCCGGTAAAAGCTCAAGGGACGACTCTGGGCCAGAGGATTCCCGGTGATAAAGACATTGTACCCGCTGGCTGTGACATGGCGAAGGAAGCCGCTCCAGGTGTTCTGATAAGTGCCATCCAGGGAAGAAGTGTACAGGCCCCGCAGGGGGATGTAGGCGTAGAGCAAGAGAGGGCTCAGAAAAAGGAGAACCAGCTTCATAATCTGCCACGAACGGAGGGGGCGCTCCGTCAACCCAACGAAAAGGGCTATGGCTGGAGCCAGAAGCAACATCTGGCGGTGATGGGTCAGACTCAAGCCATAGACGAAAGCAGCCAGCCATAAGCTGTTGCTTGGCTCTAGCCACCTTGTGAGATGGCAAGGGGAAGCCCCCGGTGTAGCCCCTTCAGGGGTAGGCTTTTCGCCCCAAGGCTTTGGATGGGGGGTGCTGGGTTTCGCCGACCTCTCCGCCAGCCCTTCTCCGACGCGGGGAGGGGAGCCAGACTCCCCCTCTCCTGCCAAGGGGGGTAGGTGGGGCACGCCCATCTTGAAGAACTGGCCTTTGTGAGCGGGTGCAGCCGGGGGAGTCGTCCCAACTGAGCCAGATGAGGGCCTCTCCTGGGGTAGTTGTGGCTCACCGCCTTTCAGTGGGGGCTTCAAAGGCGCAACCAACCTGTGCTGCCTGCGCTCCGCCTCCCACCGGAGCAGCAAATAGACCACCAGGGCAGTAAAGAAAGCGTTCAGGGAATACACCTCGGCAATGACCGCCTGCGACCAGAAGACAGGAGAGACGGCCAGGGCTACAGAGGCGAAAAAGGCTGAGAGAGGATGGTCGGTGAGCGCACGGACGATGAGATAGATGATCACCACAGTCAGGGCGGCGAAGAAAGCCGACATCCAATTCACCCGATAGGCGGCGTCACCGAGGGGGATCAAAGTGAAGAATTTGCCCAGAAGAGTGTACAAAGGATAGCCGGTGGGATGAGCGATGCCTAGCGTGGGGCAAACCACCTGAAATTCCAGGCTGTCGTCGAAGATGGTGGCCACCGAGGGGGCCAGGGTATGTCCATAGAGGGTCAGAGCGCCAACGAAAACGGCAGCTTCCAGCAGAAAGTCCCTGCGTCTGGATAAAGGTTCTTTCATTAGAGGTAGACTCCCGATTCAGGTCGCTCCCAATAAGAAACCCGCCACGGTGGCGGGTTTTTGCTAACGGGCCGACAGGTGGAGATGGCGGGAATCGAACCCGCGTCCAGAGAATTCGACCACGGATATCCTACAAGCTTAGTCGGCCTTTTGTTTCTCACCCGCTTCCCCCTCGACCGACGGAGTTAGGAAACGGGCCAGGCGATCCAGGGTGGTCCTGGCTTTGGCCCTCCTTATCGCCATCAGGAAGGCCGCACTCCGATTTTATAGCGCCTGCTCCAGGCTCTCGGAGAGAAGCCTAGGCAGACGTAGCCACTCCAGGCGGCTAAAGCGGTCCGATGCTGCTTAAGCAGCCATCGGGAGGGCCGCAAGATTGGTTCTTGCGTTGGCGTTTGTGGTTTTGCCCTGGATTAGCGAGGGCAGGGCGCCTCGACTTGCAATCCGTGACCAGCCTTCCCTGTCGAAGCCTGTCATCCCCGGTGATTTACATTATACTCACTCTGGCTTTTTTGTCAAGTCATGTGAAAGCTCTTGCTCAAGCTCGCTGAAGGGTGTATCGGAGAATTCACTGTTATGTCCATGCGCACAGCTCAGCCCGGGGTGTGTGATAATGCCGAAGTACATGGCCCATATCAGTACCCCCTATTTAGATCGAGGGTCTGCAACTGGGGAATCGCGGATGAGGAGAGGTAGTTTGTCAAATCTTGTGTAAAAGTGCAGGCCGGGCTACTTGGCAGGTATAG
>JBBIJG010000411.1:0-3037 GCA_037446095.1 Caldilineae bacterium | reverse complement strand
TTGGCGGACATGCTCGACGCACGTCGCCAACCTCTGCAGCGGCAAGGGCGTTGCAGCACCCTCGGGCTGCTCAGCCCCGACGTAAACGGCGGGGCCTTTGGGCAGCCTTGGCATAACGACGAATTCACCGACCTACTCTGCAACGGGCTTGATATGCTCAGCCTGGCGATTTATCGCCAGGCCGTGGCTTTGAAAACAAGGAGGATGACCCCCTGGTGAAACAACTCGTTCACAATGGTGTATTGGTGCCCGAGCCACCCTCTCCTCAAGGTCTGGTGATCAAAGTGCGCGGGGAACCCGTGCAGTTGACACCTCATCAGGAGGAGATGGCCCTGGCCTGGGCTAAGAAACAAGGCACACCCTACGTCGAAGACCCTGTATTCGTACGGAACTTTTTGCGCGACTTCAGCCAGGCACTGGGCGTTCATCCCGCTCTCTCCATGGAGGAGGTGGATTTCACAGCGGCGATGGATGTTGTCTTGGCCGAGCGCGAAGCGAAGGCGCGCTTGACCAAAGAGGAGCGGAAAGCCCAGGCGGCGGAGCGAAAGGCTCAGCGGGAGAAGCTGCGAGAGATATATGGTTACGCCACGGTGGATGGCGAGCGCGTCGAGCTGGCCAACTATACCGTAGAACCCAGCGGCATCTTCATGGGCCGGGGCCAGCACCCCCTGCGTGGCCGGTGGAAAGAAGGCGCCAAACACCAGGACATCACCTTGAACCTGAGCCCCGATGCGCCCAGACCACCCGGCGACTGGGGAGAAATCGTTTGGGAACCGGATACCCTCTGGGTTGCCCGCTGGAAAGACAAGCTGTCGGGAAAGATGAAATACGTATGGCTGAGCGACACGGCCGCGCTCAAACAGGCACGCGAGGCGCAAAAATTCGACGAAGCGGCCAGACTGGGCGCCGAGCTGGAACGGGTGCGCGCCCATATCGAGCAAGGCCTGAGGGACCCAGACCCCAAGAGGAGAATGGTAGCCACAGCCTGCTATTTGATTGACGCCCTCTGCCTGCGCGTCGGCGACGAAAAAGACCCCGACGAAGCTGACACGGTGGGTGCTACCACTCTGCGCCCCGAACACCTCACCCTGCATCCCGATGGCACTGCCGAGTTTAGATTTTACGGCAAGGATTTTGTCCACTGGCACAAGAAGCTGAAGTTGCCCGAAATGGTGCGGCAGAACCTGACGGAACTGGCCAGTGCCGCCCGACCGCCGAATGCCAGCAACAAGGACAAGAAGAAGCACCCAACGCGTGACAAACCCCAGCTCTTCCCTGACATCAGCAGCCGGGATGTCAACGCTTACCTTTCGGAAGCCTTGCCCGGACTCACAGCCAAGGTGTTCAGAACCCACCACGCGACAGAGGCTGTCAGAAGCAACCTGGAGTCCTCGGCTGTCAAAGCCAGCGATCCAGACTACGAGAAGCACAAGGCGGCCACTTTGGCCAATTTGCAAGCTGCTATGCTCTGCAATCATACCAAGACCGCTCCCCCAAACTGGCCAGCCAGACAGGGGAGGCTCAAAGAACAGCAACGGAAAGCAGAAGAACGGGTGCAGCAATACCGGTTGCAGGTCCAACAGCATCTCGAGGCTCTCGCAGCCCTCCGGCAGGAGGCTCACGAGAAAAAGGCAGCGGCTTCGGCTGCCAAACGCCAAAAGGTAGAAGCCTCTTATCAGAAGAAGATCGAAAAGCTGAAACGCCAGATAGAAGCGGCGCAGAACAAGCTGCAGAAGGCCAGGGAGGCTCGTGACAGGCTCAGAGTGCAAACCCTGATCGCCACCAGGACACGCACCTGGAACCTGGGCACCAGTTTAAAGTCCTACATAGACCCAAGGGTGTATTATCGGTGGGGACAGCGGGTAGAGTACGATGTCCTGGAGCGTTTCTATCCTAAAAAGCTGAGGCAAAAATTTGCCTGGGTCAGGTCAGGTGACGCTCACCTTGATTAATCCAGCCGCATGAATTGTCGCACCATGGCCACATACTCGCGCAGCGAAAGGTTGACCGGATGCACCCGGTTCTTGATGGTGTAACCCTTCCATAGCTTGTGGATCAACCAGAAAAGGCGGTTGCGAGGGAGCTTGATCAGGAGGCGGACCAAAGGCAGGAGCCAGGGCCATTCTACGGTGATGGCAAAAAGCTTTTGCAAGTTCTCGATCTGCCGTTTCTCCTGGGGGGGGAATTTGAGGACAGAAGTATCCCAGGCCGAGGAAGCGATGTCGTCGAAGGTGCCCTCCATCAGCCCTGCCCGGTGGGCCAGTTCCCCCAGCGCTGTTTTAGGGTAAGGCTGAAAGATGAAGGCATTGGCAAAGGCCGGGCGGCTCTCGATGTTGAGCCGCAGGGTCTCGAAATCGTCCTCCAGGGTACCCGTAGGCAGCCCTACCATGTTGGTGGTCACCACATTGATTCCGGCCTCTCGCAAAGTCAGGCAGGCATTGACAATCTGCTCTTTGCTCATGTTCCGCTTCAACACGACATTGCGCAACCGGTCATTGCCGGTCTCCACCCCCATGCCCACGCTGACACAGCCCGCTTTCTTGAGGTTAAAGGCCAACTCCTCGTTCACCAGGTTGGCTCTGACATTGCAAAAGAAAGGCAGGCCAACCGCCCGAGGGTACTTGGCGGCGAACTCAGCCACCCAGGCGCGGTTGATGACGAACATGTCGTCCACAAAGACCACAAACTGCAAAGGGTAGTTCTCCCGGACCCAATTCACCTCCGCAATGACATTCTCTACACTGCGTTGACGAAAACGCTTCCCCTTGCCCCGGTAAATCTCAAAGAGAGCATGGTTGAAACAATAGGCGCAATCAAAGGGACAGCCTCGGCTGCTGATAAAATGCTTTATCTTGCTGCGGCGCATGGGCTCATCCTGCTCGTAGACCAGGGGTCTGTCGGGGAAAGGCAGGGCATCCAGATCGGCCACGTAGGGACGTACCGGGTTGCGGATGATTTTGCCATCGAGTTTAAACCACCAGTTCTCGATATGGGGGTCGAAAGAGCCGCTCTCCAGAGCGTTGGCCAGGTCCACGAT
>JBBIJG010000410.1:0-3075 GCA_037446095.1 Caldilineae bacterium | reverse complement strand
GCCCCGACGGTCACCCCCACCCCCACCTCGCGCCCCACTGTGGCCCCCCTTGCTGAGGTCAGGGTCCTCTCCGTCAGCTCCGACCGGATTGACCTGAGTTGGAAGCCGGCTGCAGGCGCAGCACCCCTGAGCTATCGCATCTACTGGGACATGGGCCTGGGCCTGGGTTTGTACACTTACAAGACCAGCGTGGAGGGCACGCGTTACAGCGACCTGAACCTGCGTCCGGGCACAAGTTACCACTATCTGGTGGTGGCTTACGACGGCCACCAGGAGTCATCGGCCCGCGCCGCATGGGCCACCACCCGTGCCCGGCCCGAACAGGCAATGGTTCCATCTGGGTCGGTGCCAACACCCCGGCCATGGCCCAGCCGACGACCGGCAACCCCGCCTTCATCCACGGCGATTCCCTCGCCCACCTCTACACCCGGCCAGGTACCGACACCGTCACCCACCCGGCGCCCCACGGTCTCCCCTGCCCCCACTCAGGCTCCAGAGGCATCACCTGCCCGACAACCGATGGTGGCCACTCCTACCCCTTTACCACCTGATACGGTCCTCCTGGGCCTTATCAGCAGTCACGACTACGAAGATAACCTGGGTTTCCTCACCATTGTAGGCGAGGTACGTAACGACCTCCGGTTGAATGTCGGCAAAATTTTGGTCACCGTTACCTTCTACAATGCCGGCGGGGAGGTCATCGAAGAAATTTCTACCTCTACCATGCTGGACATCCTTCTCCCTGGCCAGCGCTCGCCTTTCGCTCTGACTCTGCCCAAACCGGTTGATCTATGGGAATACAGCTTGCGTATCACGGCTCGACCGACTCTGGAACAGCCGCTGGCCGGTCTGAGGGTGGTCCACAGCCGGGCCGATGAGGATGAGGCGGGCTTTTATCACGTGAAAGGTGAAGTGGAGAATACCGGTCCAAGGACTGCTGAGCGGGTACAGATCATCGTTACCCTCTACGATAAGTGGGGTAAAATCATCAACTCCGGCTTTGTCTACAGTGAGCCCCGGAGCATCAGGCCGGGGGAGAAAGCAGCTTTCGATTGCGCCTTCAATTACTACCCTTTGGTGAAGGAGTACCTCATTCAAGCTGAGAGGGATTGAAAGGGCATCGCCATGAGGGTTGAGAGTTCAGATCCATTGTTCGAGGTCCTGCAGGCCTTTATCCAGGCTGAGACCTGGGCTGCCGCGCAGCGCGTCATTGAGGCTCACCCCGAGTTGCTGAGCGAGGAGGCCGACCGATTGTTAGGCCAACTGGTGACCCTTGCCCGCCATCAAGGTGACACCCAGGCGGAGAGCACTTTCACCGTGCACCGCCAACTGCTGGCGTACTGCCGCCGGGTGGGAGGAGAAGTTGCCTTTGCCGAGAGGGTGACAGAAGAAAGTGAGATCCCTTCCGAGTTGAGAGCTTTTCTGAGGGCGCTCCCTCCCGAAAAGCGCCAGATCCTTCTGGATGCCTTAGAGCGCCCCGATTGAGGGTCTTCAACGGTCGGTGGACCTCGTACAGGTAGTCTCCGACTGGCGGCTGTCCGCTTACACGGACAACCTGGCTCCGTCCGCGCAGGCGACGAGCGGTGCACAGCTTCTCCAGGCCGCAGATTTAATCCGGCGGCTCCCTTTCACCTGTATCGCGAGGACAGTGCCGGGCCCTCACCACCGGCCCGGGGGAACCTTTCCTCCGGGTTGGCTGCGACCCACTCCACCGTTCTACGTTAAACGTTGATTCATTCCGCGCCCTCGCCCAAGCCCGAGTGTGTCGGAGAATTCGTCGTTATGTCAAGGCTGCCCACAGGCCCCAACGTAAACGTCGGGGCTGAGCAGCCCAAGGGCGCTGAAGAGCCCTCCTGAGGGTGAGGAGCGTGCTTCCAGCACGCTTGAGCCACTCAGCCTGAACGTTGACGTTCAGGCCCACAGGCCCGTTTGGGCGTGTATGGGGACACGCTAAATACACTCTGAAGCGGGACAATTCATCGTCGGGCGGAGCCGAGCGGAGAGACGCAAGGCCATGGCCGAAACTCTCCTGAACGTTAAACGTAGAGCGGGAGCTTCGGACATTAGGGGTGAAGTCAAGCGAGGATTTGACAGTTAATGGTAAAACAAGGTATAATAATTTATCGTATTGACCTGATGAGCCAGGAGTTCAACTCCACACATCAGGGCTAAAACACGGTTCTCAGGAGAAAGCATCGTGCCAAAACGGACTTATCAACCCAAGGAGAGGCGCCGCAACAGGGTGCACGGCTTTCGAGCCCGCATGCGCACTCAAGGTGGCCGGAGGGTGCTCAAAGCCCGTCGCCTTAAAGGCCGTAAACACCTGACGGTCTAGATGAAAAAGAGATTCCGTCTGAGAAAGAAGTCTGATTTCCAAAGGGTGCGTGAGGAAGGCCGTAGTTGGGCTCATCCGCTTTTGGTCCTCTGTACTTTACGCAATCACCTGGGTTACAGCCGCTTCGGCTTTTCGGTGAGCAAGCGGCTGGGAGGGGCGGTAGTCCGGAACCGCGCCAGGCGTCTCATGCGAGAAGCAACCAGGCTCCGCCAGGCGATGATAGCTGAGGGTTGGGACATTGTCATCGTTGCCCGCCAGCCTATGCGCGGAGCCAACTTCCACCAAGTCGAACGGGCCGTTGAGCAACTCTTGAAGCGCGCTCATCTGTTAAAGGCGACGGAGGAGAGGGCAGGAGATAGTCTCCCTGCCTCCTTGCCAGAAAATTAGAATTCAGGTTTGATGAAGACAATTGTCCTGGGCGCTATTAAATTTTATCAAAGATTCCTCTCGCCTCTGCTGCCCCCCAGTTGCCGCTTCGTCCCCACCTGTTCCCATTATACTTACGAAGCCATCGAGAAATACGGACTCCTCAAAGGGGGATGGCTGGGCATCAAACGTATTAGCCGCTGCCATCCTTTTAATCCAGGGGGATATGATCCTGTACCATGAGTACTTTCAGCTCAGCGAACTCCTGGGCTCCGCTAACCATCCTTTGCGTCCGATGGACGCAGAACAGGATGGGGGCAAGCCTGGGACAACCGAAGAATCGTTCTGCTACGCCAAGTTCTCACCCATTATTT
>JBBIJG010000409.1:0-3090 GCA_037446095.1 Caldilineae bacterium | reverse complement strand
TGAGAAGTATCTTTGTAGGCCGGAGGAGTAGGTCTCAGAGACAGATGGGACTACTCTGGCGGGACTAGGCCCAGTTGGGCGGCCAGGACGCGCATCTCGCCTTTGCCGGATAGGTTGAGCTTGTTGCTGATGTTGCGCACGTGGGTCTTCACCGTCTTCTCACTGAGCACCAGGCGCTCGGCGATCTCGGCGTTGGTGCAACCCTGCGCCACCAGGCGGAAGACCTCTCGCTCGCGAGGGGTAAGAGCCTGCAGGGCGTCCGCTTCCCGCTCCTTCTCCTGGCGGGTACGGGCCAGTTGCTGCACCACTCTGGCGGCCACCGTCGGCGAGAGCAGCATCTCCCCCCGGGTGATGGCGCGGATGCCTTCTACCAGCCGTCGGTGGTTAATGGTCTTGACCACATAGCCCGAAGCGCCGGCGGTCAGCGCTGCCGTCACCGTCTCCTCGTTGTCAGAGGCCGAGAGCATGAGCACAGCGGCGTTGGGCAGGATGTTTTTGAGCCGCCTGCAGATTTCGACGCCATCCATGTCAGGCATGGCGATGTCGAGCAGGATGACGTCAGGTTTCAGGTCGGCGGCCAGGCGCAGGGCCTCTTCCCCTCGACTGGTCCCACCGACTACCTCCATGTCGTCTTCCAGGTCCAGCAGAGCACTGATACCTTCGCGGAAGACGGTGTGGTCATCTACCAGCAGCAATCTGAGCATCGCTCACCTCCGTTTCAGCAGAAACCAGGTTTTCCGTTTCCAGGGGGAAGCAAAGGGTAAAAGTGCTGCCCTGCCCCACCGCACTCTCCACGGTCACTCCTCCCCAGTGCAGGGCCATGCTCTCTTTGACGATGGCCAGCCCCAACCCTGTGCCGGTTGTGCTGGCCGGGGTATGCCGCCCCCGGTAGAACCGCTCAAAGATGCGCTCCTGCTCGTCCGGAGGGATGCCGATGCCCGTATCGCGGACGGCAATGTGCAAAGCAGGCTGGCCATGCCACTCCCCGGTCCGCGCTTCGACCCATACCGACCCGCCACGTGGCGTGTACTGCAAGGCATTGCCCAACAAGTTGTTGAGCATAAGGAGCAGTTGAGTGCGGTCGGCGTGCAAGGGGGGCAGGTCATCTGGCACCTGCCAGGCCAACTCGATGCCCCTGGTCTGAGCGGTGGCCAGATGGGCTTCGACAGCCTGCTGAACGACCTCGACCAGGGAAAGGGGCTCCTTTTGCAGCTTCACGGCGCCCCGTTCCAGCCGTGACAGGTCAAGGATGTCCTCAATGAGCGTCTCCAGCCGTTCTGTTTCGCTCTCGATGGTGTCCAGATAGTGCTGACGCTTCTCAGGGCGGCCCTTTTGGGCCAGAGCCGCGTAGAGCTTGATATTGGCCAGGGGGGTCCGCAGTTCATGGGATACATTGGACACGAAATCCGATTTCATCCGGTCCAATTCGCGGACTTCCTGGAACAGGCGGGCCCGCTCAATGGCAATGGCCGCCTGGGCTGCGACCGAGGACAATATCCGCAAATCGTCTTCACCGAAGGCCTGGACCTTGGGGCTCTGGATGTCGAGGATGCCTACCACCTGCTCTCCCCCCAGCATGGGCACGGCTATTTCTGACCGGGTCTCCGCAACCCATTCCCTATATCGGTTATCCTTGGTGACGTCAGGGACATGGAGAGGTACTTTGTGGGCCGCCACCCAGCCCGTGATCCCTGCTGCCGGGTCTACCTTGACCCTGAAATCCGCTTTCCTCCCTTGCAGGTAGCCCCGGGCGGCTTTAATCTGGAGCTCGCCCGACTTTTTATCGGGCAGCAGGATGGCGCAGTGGGCATAGCCGAAAGCCTTCTGTAACACATCGAGGATGTTCTCCAGAAGTTGATCGAGATTCAATGTACGAATCAAGATGTCACTCAGCCTGTGTAAAAGCGTGGCTTCTACCATCCTTTCGGTGACTTTTTCATACAGTCGGGCGTTCTCGACGGCAATGGCGGCCTGCGAGGCCAGGGTAGACAGCAGCCGTTCGTCCTCGGCAGTGAAGGCCTGGACCTGATCGCTGTGCAGGCTGAGGGTGCCCAGGCATCTGTCGCCCATCATCAGCGGAGCGCTCAACAGGGATTTCTTGGGGGTGGGGATGTCCACTTTCAGGAAGCGGGGGTCTTCTGCCACGTTGGAGACGTTGATCAGCCGCTTTTCCTGCATGACTAGGCCGGCAATGCCTTCCCCGATGGACATTTCCAATGCCTTATGCATGCCGACCTCGGGAGCCGAAGTGGCCCGTGGGATCAGTTTCCCTGTGGCCTCGTCCGCCAGATGGATCACGCTGCCGGTGCTGACCGAGATCAATCGGGTGGCGGCATCAACGATGGCCTGCAGAACCTGGTCCAGGTCCAGCGAGCGGGTCAGGGACGTGGTCACTGCGCTGAGGGTTTCTGTCTCCTTTAAGCGCCGTACCGTTTCCCGATACAGCCGGGCGCGCTCGAGGGCGTAGCGTATGGCGCGGGCCAGCAAATGGCTGTCTACCTGCCCCTTGACCAGGTAGTCCTGCGCCCCCTCCCGCACGGCCTTGATGGCCAGCGTCTCGTCGTCCAGGCCGGTCAGCACGATAACCGGCACCTGAGGGGCCTGGGCCTGCACCCTGGCAAAGGTGTCAAGCCCCTGACTGTCCGGCAGCGAGAGGTCTAACAGGACCACGTCAATGCCGCCCGCCGCCAGGCGTTCCAACCCGGCCGAGAGCCGGCTGGCGTATTGCAGGTCAAACCGGGTGCCCTTCGCTTCGGCCAGCATCTCCCAGATCAGGCGGGCGTCTCCTGGGTTGTCCTCAACGAGCAGGACGACAGGCTTGTCGCTCATACCCTATCCACTGGCAGTTTCACAATGCTCAGCCAGAATTCTTCAATGGACTTGACTACTTTGATAAACTGGTCTAGGTCAACCGGCTTGGTCACATAGCAATTGGCGTGAAGCTCATACGTTTTGAGGATATCCTCCTCGGCTGCCGAGGTCGTCAGGACCACTACCGGGATACGCTTCAGGCCAGGGTCACTTTTAATCTCCGCCAGTACCTGGCGGCCATCTTTCTTCGGCAGGTTCAGATCGAGCAGGATGAGGTCT
>JBBIJG010000408.1:0-3119 GCA_037446095.1 Caldilineae bacterium | reverse complement strand
CACCACATGGTTGTTGGTCACGATGTGGCCCTTCTGGTCCCAGACAAAGCCGGAGCCCTGCCCCTCCTGGTAGAATTCATCGGGCAGGCGAGGGATGCTCGGAAAGCCGGGTATCTCAGGCCACTCGTCCCAAATTGTCGGGCGCTCCACCCGCTTGATCACCTGGATGTTGACGA
Organism: Caldilineae bacterium; assembly: GCA_037446095.1. Lineage (GTDB taxonomy): Bacteria > Chloroflexota > Anaerolineae > E26-bin7 > E26-bin7 > E26-bin7. Next base: position 2,943 of record JBBIJG010000408.1, on the reverse strand, counting down.
CGGAGGGATGGACACGCTGATAAAGGCTGGTGAGCAGCTCTTCTTCAGTGGTCACCACCTTGGGGGCCGAAGCGGGCAGACGGGTGGGCGTCGGAGTAGGTTCCACCGTCAACACGACCTTGGGTGCTTCTACAGAAGTCTCCGCACCCCGCGACCCAACGGCCCCCATGGCCAGGGGGTTACAACTCACGGCCACCAGGCTCAGTAGCAGGATGGCTCCAAGAAGATTCCTCATTGCGTTTCACCTCACCTGAAAACTCAGCGCTCGTCCTTTGAAAAGCCGGTTAGCAGGAAGACGTAGTAGAGCAAGGTGGACAAAGCCTGAGCCAGGGCGGCCACATAGGTCAGGGCGGCAGCGTTCAAGACGCTTTTGATTCCCTCCACTTCCTGGGCACTCGTCACCAGACCCACAGTGCGGAGCATTTGCAGGGCTCGCCCTGAGGCGTTGAGTTCCACCGGCAAGGTGAGCAGGGCAAAGACGGCGCTGCCGGCGAAGAACAGCACACCCACCCAGGCCAGCGAAGGGGCACGCATAAGGAAGCCAATGAGAAAGAGGATAGGCCCCAACCACGAGCCGAGGTTAACTGCTGGCACCAGGCCGGTGCGCAATTGCAAAGGGACATACGCCTGGGCATCCTGCAGGGCATGGCCCACCTCATGGGCCACGATGCCCAGAGCAGCCACCGACCGGCTGTGCGCCACCTGAGGCGAAAGGCGCAGCGTCTGGGTGCGAGGGTCGTAGTGATCGGTGAATTGTCCCGGCGTGCCCTCCACCCGGATGTGGCTCAGGCCGACGCTCGAGAGCAAATAGTGAGCCGCCTCCAGCCCGCTGATGCCTCGCCAGTTGGGCTTCCGAGAGTATTTCCCGTAGGCGGACTGGACCTTGAACTGAGCGTAGAAGGCCAGCAAAAGGGCCGGCAGGGCGAAAACAAGGTACATTGGGTCAAAGTAAAACATAATCTATCCCCTCCTGTATTCGATATGATATTCTCAGCGTTCAACGGGGCTCAGTACGCCCCAAATATCCATATGGTCATTTTGAGGTCAAAGGGAGAGCGTTCGGCAATGGTCATGCGTCTCCCCGTTCAGCCCCGCCCGACGATAACAATAAATCGTCGGGCTCAAAGGAAAGGGCGATGAATCGCCCTCACCCACTCAGGCTTGGGCTCCTTTGGATTTATCGCCAGGCGAGGGCACGGAATGAATTGCGAACGTTCTCAGGGTGAGGGCCGAAACCTCTCGTTCCCTATGGATTGTCGGGCTTAGAGGACCCTCGGGCTTCGGCGGTTCCAGCCACGTGGACCCTGGCCGGACGCAGCAGTTGGTCCCAATAGAGGTAGCCCTTCTGGACTACGGTGACCACGGTATCCGTCTTGGCTTCTGGGGCAGGACCAATGGCCACGGCTTCGTGGTATGAGGGATCGAAAGGCTGACCCTCTGCGGCCATTGGTTTCACGCCCTCCTGGGCCAGCAGGTTTTGGAGTTCCTTGTAGGTCAGTTGAAGGCCCTGGCGCAGTCCATCATCGCCCAGGTCGGCGTGGCTCAAAGCTCGCTCCAGGTTGTCGGCTACCGACAGGAACTTTAAGAGAAGATGCTTCTTTGCTTCTTCGAGCTGCTCCTCGTAGCGGCGTTCCAGGCGCTTTTTGAGGTTGGCCATCTCTGCCTGGGCGCGCAGGTACTTGTCTTTGTACTCACTGGCCTCCTGCTGGGCAGCCTCCAGCTCCTTTTCCAGCCCGGCGTGGCTGGTCTCCTGCGCCTGGTTCGTCCTTCTCATTCTGCTCGGATGACGCTTCCTGACCGTTCACGGTGACAGGGATGTGGATTGGGCCGTTATGGTTGGTCATGATGGCTCTCTCCCCTTCTTGTAAGCTTCTTGCAAGTGTATTATAAAGAAGCAACGTTAGAAGGACATTAGAGGAGTATTAGAGTTTTGTTAGAGAAGCGAGCCAGGTGATGGTCACCTTTTCTACCGAAGATAGTCTCTCAGGCGCCGGCTGCGCCGTGGATGGCGTAGTCGCTGCAAGGCCTCCTTCTCGATTTGACGGACCCGTTCTCGGGTCACGCCGAACTTTTCGCCCACCTCTTCCAGGGTGTAGTAGTGCCCGTTCTGAAGTCCAAAACGCATGCGCAGGATACGGGCCTCCCGCGGACTGAGGGTGTTCAGGAGCTCTTCCAGGGTTGCTCGTAGCATAGTCTGTTCTGCTGCTTCAGGTGGGGAAGGCGTCTCCTCATCTTCGATGAAGCTCCCCAGCTCGTTGTCCTCCTCTTCGCCTACCGGCTTCTGTAAAGAGAGGGGCCGTTGAGCGACCTTGATCATCCAGTTCACCTTGCGAGGTTCCAGTCCCATCTTGTCGGCGATTTCTTCTGAGCTGGGAGGTCGCCCGCGATCTTGTTCTATCTGGTGGATCGTACGGTGCAGCTTCCTGATGGAATCCCCGATGTGGACGGGGAGGCGGATGGTGCGCCCCTGGTCGGCCAGGGCCCGGGTGACGGCCTGGCGGATCCACCAGGTAGCGTAAGTGGAGAACTTGTACCCGCGCCGGTAGTCAAACTTGCTCACGGCCCGCATCAGGCCGATGTTGCCCTCCTGGATCAGGTCCAGGAAGGGGACGCCGCGGCCCACATACCGCTTGGCCACGCTGATGACCAGCCGCGAGTTGGCCTTGATCAGGCGTTCCCGCGCCATGTCGCCGTCGCGCACCACGCGGTCCAAGCGAGCCCGTTCCTCAGGGGAGAGGTCGCCCCGGGCCAACCGTTGGCGGGCCTTGCGCCCCCGCTCCATCCGGCGGGCCAGGTCCACCTCTTCCTGGGCCGTGAGGAGGGGGTAGCGGGAGATCTCCCGCAGGTAGAGGACGAAGGGGTCGTCGCTCCGGACCTCTGGGGGCAGGTCCTCCAGGGGCTCGGCCAGGAGGTCTGCCTCTTCCAGCAAGTCTTCCCCCTCTT
>JBBIJG010000407.1:0-3121 GCA_037446095.1 Caldilineae bacterium | reverse complement strand
CTCCCGGGGGCCGACTCTGATCTCCCAACCGGGTAATTCTTCTTCCAGCTCACCGGAGATGGCAGAGACAGCACCTGGAATCACAATCTTTTGATGGGCGAGTTTGGCCCCCACGTTGAATTCTTTGACCGTCTTGGCGATTTTCTCGGCATCAAACTTGCCGGCAGCCCAGGCGGTAAGTACGCTCAGTCCCTCGGAGTCGCAGATGAGGAGCCAGGAAGGAATACCGGAACCTTCCACCTCGCCGGAGACGCTGAAGTAGGTCAGGGAGAAGTTGGTAGTCACCAGCAGTGGCGATTCGGCCTTGGGCCCGTTAATGTCGCGCAGGCCCGGCTCCACCTGGATAGGCTTCTGCGGATCGGTGTAGATGTTCAGGCGCAGAGTCAGCAGAGGGTAAGCCGTGGCCGGATCAAAATGGTCCAGGACGATGAAGCCCCCGTACTTGGCAATGTGCTGAGCAGCCAGCATGACCTCTTCCGCTTCAGAAGAAGCCCCTTCACCTGGGAAAGTAATGTACGGGTAACCCAGGGGGCGGAAGTTCTTTTTCAGAGCCAGACGCCGCAACTGGGTCAGGGTGCTCAAGGATTCGGCCGGGGATCTGGCTCCCGGATCGAGGACGATGTCCTCTACCCCGGCTTCCCTGACCTGCTCGACCAGGTTGGCCAGAGGAGTCAGCCCCGCGGGCTCATAGACAGCCAGGGGAGCCTGGTGCTCCCTGGCCAACTCCGCCATAGCCTGCCAATTGTCCTTGTCTGCGGCGTACAAGAGGGGCCTGCTACCATTGGTCTTGGCCAGGGCAGCCTTCATAGCCGTCGGGTCCTTGGCCATCAGGACCAGAGGCAACGGTGTCTTGGCCCGCACGGCCTCCACGTAAGTGGCATAGGTGTTGGCGTCACCGGAGACGTTTTCTACCGCAATGCCGTTGAGCCTTAACTTCATGCCCACACGCTCTACGCTGAAAGCGTCCACCCTGGCCACCAGGTCCTCAACTTCAGCCAGCGGCTGATTGTCTTTAACACGCACCATGAGCCCCGGCTGGTGGAAGAAGGTCTTGTCGTGGCGGAACAGGACCGTCTCATTGCCGACCTCGATCTTCTGATCGCCTGTCCCAACGGTGATCAGGCGGATCGGTGGAGCGGCAGCGGCAGAGAGGGCCTCTTTGGCCTCTTCGGAGACGTGAGGGCAGGCTGACAATTCGGCCTGTTTCTGAGAGAGCTTCATGGCAAAGGCCAGGCAGGTGGGGAAGCCGCAGTCTTTGCAATTGGTTTTGGGAAGCAATTTGTAGATTTCAAGACCAGTCAGTGCCATAGGTTATCTCCTTATTGACTCATCAACTTCTGAATCATTGCTTTGACGTTCTTGACGGATTCAGGATGGCGGAGGATGACGATATCCGCTCCGGAGTGGATCAGGGAGGTGGCGGTTACGGTTTCCCAGGTTATAGCCCGCTTTTGCCAGTCTCCCCATTCCTCTGGCACCCCTTCGCCGACTTTGGATTCCTTCTGTCGCCAGCATTCTTCACCGACGAAACAGATCATGGGTTGTTGGGTCATGGCATCGCCCTGGAAAGCAGCCAGGCGGAGGCGTTCCATTACCGAGTAGCCATATTCGAGTCCATAGCCTAAAGCCCCGGTGGTGGGGTCCATGAGAATGCGGTCCAGAGGGAGCCCCAGGTCCTTGATGAGAATGATCAGTTGTTTGGACAGGTTGACGTCCATAGGGGTGCTGGAGATGACTAGCTGATTATGGGCCTGGGCAGCGGCCACGATGGTCGCATAATTTTTGTCCTCGCAAAGGCCCAGGGCAATGCGCTCACCTCTGGCAGCTTCGGCCACGGCGACCAGAAGTTCATTGTCCTGTTCGGCCTGACCCGGCCCACGAACGATGAGGGGCAGACCCGTGGCCCCGAGGACTTTTTTGACCGTCTCTGCCGCCTGCGCAGCGGTGGTTTTGTTCCCTACACTGTCGGCCCCCCTCAGCCTCAGCATAATGAGGTCAGCCCCTTTGGCCTCGGCCGCTTTAGCCCAGGCGGCCGGGTCTTTGACCACAGCCCCCCAGACTTCTAGGAGGAGAGGCGCCCAATCCACGGGCTCATGGTCCTGAATCTCAATACCCACTACAGGTGGGTTGGGCATCCGTCCTTCAAAATGCAGGAAAGGCAAGGTGGTCTCGCCGCCTACGGTGACGGTTCTGGTGCGCGTCCCCCCTTGGTCGGCTGTCGCTCCTAGGGTGACCGTTCGTACCGAACCCGACCACTTTTCTATAGGGATTTCTACTGTGACAGGCATATATCTCTCCTTTCATCGTTATTGAGCTGTAATCCATCGTGCATCGGGAAGGCGATTTCGCCGTTCATAAAGATACCACATCTTTCTCTATCCGTCAAAATCGCCTTGCTCGATTTCCTGCCCGCACTTCCCGATACCATTCAATCGTCCGGCGCAACCCTTCTTCAAAAGGCATCAGCGCCTCGAATCCGAATTCCTCCCGTGCGCGGCTGACGTCCAGCGAACGCCGAGGCTGGCCGTCGGGCTTAGAGGTGTCCCAGATGATCCTGCCCTTGAAGCCGCTCAACTTCACGATCAACTCTGCCAGTTCCCTGATCGAGATTTCAAAGCCGACCCCCAGATTGACCGGCTCGCTTTTGTCGTATCGTTCCGCCGCCAGGACGATGCCTCTGGCTGCATCCTCGACGTAGAGGAACTCTCTGGTAGCCCGGCCTGTACCCCACACTACAATGTGGTCCTGGCCCTGTTCCATGGCGTCAAAGACCTTCTTGATGAGGGCGGGGATGACGTGTGAAGATTGAGGGTCGAAATTGTCACCCGGACCATACAAATTGACAGGCATCAAGAAGATGGAATTGAACCCATACTGCTGCCGATAGGCCTGAGATTGCACCAACAGCATTTTCTTGGCCAATCCATAGGCGGCATTAGTCTCCTCCGGATAGCCATCCCACAGGTTCTCTTCCTTAAAAGGGATAGGAGTGAATTTGGGGTAGCAGCAGATAGTCCCCAGAGCTACGAACTTTTTCACCCCGGCCAGCCGGGCTTCTTCCATCAACTGTACCCCCATGATGATATTGTCGTAGAAAAGCTCTCCAGGCTTCTCCCGGTTG
>JBBIJG010000406.1:0-3126 GCA_037446095.1 Caldilineae bacterium | reverse complement strand
GAGCCAATTCCACCCTTTTGCCCGCTATCACCATTGGCGAAATGGCTCTGGTGGGCGCTGGCTCCGTTGTGACCGAGGATGTCCCACCCCGGACGGTAGTGGTCGGCAATCCGGCCAGGGTGGTGAAGACAGTAGATGAGTTGGAATGTCCGTATGGGTTGGTCGAGAGGCCATACGAGGGGACGGCAGGAACACAGGGGTAAGCGGAATGAAATCGAGATCTGTAGATAGAGTGAGGCAATACTTTCAGGACCAGGGCCTTGACATCAACGTGGTCGAGTTGGACAAGAGTACCCGCACGGCCCAGTTGGCGGCGGAAGCCATTGGGACGGAATTGGGCAGCATTGTCAAGTCGCTGCTGTTCCTGGCCGATGGTAAGCCAACCCTGGTGCTGGTGGCCGGCGACAGGCGGGCCGATACCGGCAAACTGGCCCAGGTCCTGGGGGTCCAAAAGGTTCAAATAGCCGACGCCGACACCGTGCGGGCGGAGACGGGCTTTGCTATTGGGGGCGTACCCCCGGTGGGCCATCACAAACCCCTGCCCACCATTGTTGACCGGAGCCTGGGCCGCTTTGAAACCGTCTATGCAGCCGCCGGAGCTCCCAATGCCGTTTTCCCCATCGCTTACGACAGACTTCTTCAGATAACCGCAGGCCGTGTGGCCGACGTGACCATTGAGGAGGATAGACCCTGACCATGTCCCTTCAACCGAGTGTTTCCCAACCGCAAGAGAAGCCAGACTTCCGGGCCAGAGGGGGACAGGCACTTCTCATTTCGGTCTTCATCCTGGCTGTCATCCTCAATTGCATCGCCCCCTGGCTGGCCTGGCGCTGGACCCGCACACCCTTCCTGGGCGTGTTTTTGGAACACACCATGGTGGTCAGCGACGTGCACGGTCAGGGGTGGAGCGGCCGCCTGGCCGGTCTGGCCAACCCGGATCGCATCCTGGCGGTCAACGGCCAGGCAGTGTCCAACGCGGCTGAGCTGGAGCGAGCCCTCAAAGCGGTAGGGCCTGGCCATCGCGTCACCTTGACTGTAGAAGGTCAGGATGGAGAGGGCTGGAGCCAGCGACAGGTCAATGTCGTGCTGACGGATTTCTCCGGGCGCGATTTCATCTCCTTTTTCTGGCTCCCCTATGGGGTCGGCCTCGTTTACCTGCTTCTGGGTCTGTGGGTTTACTGGCTTAAAGGCCATACGCGAGGTGGACAATCCTTCGGCCTTTTCTGTGCCTGGGCCGCCATTTTCACTGCTTCTTTCTTCGATCTGGTGACCACTCACTACCTGGTGCGCCTGTGGACGCTTTCCCTGCCCCTGCTTGCCGCCAGCGTAGCCCATCTGGGCCTGGTCTTTCCAGCTGAAACGACTTTGATCAGACGCTATCCTCCCTTACGCCTCTTGCCCTATCTGCGCGCTCTGGCCCTGGCAGCCTGGGCCGAGTATGCGCTGTTTGACCCCCGCAATCCGCGAGCCTATTTTACCCCCTGGCGTTGGACCTATATCTACGTTGGGCTGGGGCTCCTGATCTTTTTTGCCTCGTTGCTGTACATACGGCTGCGCACACCCCCTGGAGTGGTCAGATACCAGGCCCGGATCATTCTCCTGGGCAGCTTCATTGCTTTTGCCCCGCTCGTATTTTGGATCGCCTCCGCCGCTCTACAACTGAAGCTCCCCTTCCAGCCGTTTCTATACGGCCCCCCCTTTATCGCTTTCCCTCTCTGCGTGGCCTATGCTCTCTTGCGCTATCACCTGCTTGATGTAGACCTGGTCATCAGCCGGGGTCTGACCTACTCCATCCTGACCGTAGGGGTCACAGCAGCCTACCTCCTGCTGATTGGCCTGATCAGCCAATTATTGGCCACTGCTTCCCCAGCCAGTAACCCCTTCATCCTGGCCACATTTGTCCTGGTGCTGGCTATCTTTATGAGCCCCCTCAGAGATAGGGTGCAACGGCTGGTGGACAGCGTCTTCTATAAAGACCGCAAAGATTACCGCGCCATCCTGCAAGATTTCAGTCGCTCCTTAACTGACATTCTGGACCTGCCACGCCTTCTGGAGATGTTAGTACGGTGCGTGCAAGAGGTATTGCCCACAGAGCGTGTGGCGGTCATCTTGTTGGACCGGTCCACAGATTGCTACATCTCTCACAAAGCCAGGGGGGTATCTGAACAGGTCATGCAGATGATCCGTTTCAGCAAAGAGAATCAGGTGGTGCGCTGGTTGACCGAAAAGAGGCCCCTTTACCTGCATGGGGAAGAAGGCGCCTCGTTCCCGGCCGGATTCTCGGTTGAGGAAAAAGCGCGGTTGGAGGCCATGGGGGTGGTACTCTGTATCCCCCTGCATATCGAAGAGCAACTGATCGGCTGGTTGGCCTTGGGGCCCAAGCTGTCCGGGGACCTCTACAGCCGGGATGATTTCGCTTTCCTGTCGGCCTTGGCCGATCAAACCAGTCTGGTCATTCAGAGTGCCCGTCTCTATGAGGAGACCCAGCAAAGGGTGCGTGAACTTTCCCTCCTTTTCCGGGCCAGCACGGCCATCTCCTCCACTCTGGAAATCGGCGCGGTGTGGAACACCCTGGCGCAACGAATGGTCCAAATTGTTGACGCGACCAGTGCCCGAGTCTATGAATGCAGCCTGGATGAGCAGACCGCTTCGGTTATCGCTGAGTACGCCGGGCATCGAGCCTCCGAGAAGGAACGGGTCTCCCATCTGGGCGAGCGGTTTCCGTTAGGCGAATCCCCGATCACCAGAGGGGCTTTGCTGGCGCGCCGGCCTTTGAGCATTGGCCTGAGCGACCCGACCACGGGGGAAGGAGACCGGGCACGGTTGGTGCGGTTCGGAGGGCGAACGGCCTTGATTATCCCGCTGATGGTCCGAGGCCGAGTCATTGGTTTTGTAGATCTCTGCGAAAGCCGCCGTGACCGGCAGTTCACGGAGGAGGAGAGCAGGCTTTGCCAGACCATGGCCAATCAGGCCATCATCGCCGTCGAGAATGCCGGGCTGTTCCAGGCGGAGCGCAAGAGGGCCCTCCAACTGGACACCGTCAGAGAAGTCAGCCAGAAGATCGTTTCCATCCTCAATCTGGACGAGCTACTGGCTCAGGTGGTGGAGCTTATCCAGCAACGCTTT
>JBBIJG010000405.1:0-3150 GCA_037446095.1 Caldilineae bacterium | reverse complement strand
CCCCCCGGAATGGCCAGCCCGGTCAGCAGACCATAGCCCAGCAGCGTGTAGAGGATCGGCGGCGAGGGAGTGATGTTTTGGGCCGCCCAGGAAGCAAAGACCGGATCGCTCTGTAAGGCGTGAGCGTAGTAAACGACCAGCGGCAGCGGCAGGAGCCCCAGTCCGGCCAGGCTCACCCCAGGTCGCCACCGCGCCGGGGTCGTTCCCCCCGCTCTCGTTGTCTCTGCCGGGTGACCGGCCCCCGGTTGTCGCACCGTGCTCGTCTTGAAACCTCTGGCCGCAACCAGTGAGCCATAGTAGACAACCAAGACCGCTCCATATAGCAAGGGACTGAAGGGGTGAATCATCGTCAGGGCCAACGCCAGGGCGAAGCTACCGCACAGGTGGCTCAGTTCGCAAAGGATTGCCCGGAGTGGAGCCTTTAGGCGGGGCTTTCCGGCTAAAGCCTCGACTCCATGACCCAATTGCGGTCTGCTGAGTCCGCCTTTCTCCCAAAAGATCAGGGTGTGGCGAAACAGCAGAAGCAACAGGGCGACGGCCAGCATGAGGTGAGGGAAAGTCATCAGAGTGAAAAAGATGTAAGCGTCCATCAGCCAGAAGTCCATCGGCGTCAGCCCACCCGGCGCGAACGAGCCGGTGATGGCGATCAGCAGCCAGCCCAGGCCCGAGGAAGAGACGAGAAGCAGGAAAGCCCCACGACGTTGCGCCCGCTCAATCAAAAAGTCGCTGATGAACCGATAGGCGATTCCCAACAAAAGCGCCCCGGCCAACAGACGGGCCAGGTGATATGTGGCCAGCAGCGACAGCCCGGTGAGGCGGCTGAAATGCCCCAGGGCCACGTAGAAAGTGTTCAGGTATGCGCCTGGGTGTTCCTCCGGCGTGAAGAGCAGGCGATAGCGCCACGTGCCTGAGAAGCCCTGTTGCATCTTGGCCAGGTGGCTGTAGCTGTCTTCCGGGTCCAGCGGGAAGCCGTTAAAGATGGCCTCCGGCGTGGCGACAGCATAGCCTATCAGATAGGGCAGGCTGGCGACGAGCAGGGTCAGGCTCCCCACCACAAGCACCATCAGCCATTCTGAGCGGTCAACGTCAGCCATGCGATTCCTCAGCCAGCGATTGGAACCGATAGATAGCCAGGTCGTTGAAATGAATCACCTCACCGAGCCGATAGCGGGCTTTGAGCCAGCTCAAGTGGGGGTGATCCGGGTAGCCCGCAGCCTGATACTCCATCACCGCCCGGTCGAAGATAACCAGCCAGACCCGCTCGTGCCCGGTCGTGGCTGCTTCGAGCTCCTGGGCAAACAGGCCGAGCGCCTCCTGCGTGGGCAGGGCCAGGGTGTCGCTGCCCGAGCCGGGTGGATCGGCGATGAAAGTCTGGGGCAGCTCCCGGTCGTAGTAGTGGCAGGGGAAGAAGGTTAACTTGTTGTCGTGGACGATGGCGTCCCCCGGCCGATAGTGCTCCCGCAGATAGGCCACCGCCTGAACAAAGGGCGGGCGCGGGAATTGAGCATATTGGTAGTGATACCCGAGAGAGAGTGCGGCGGGCACAGCCACGATGGAAGCGATGAGCACCCAGCCCCATCGGGGTAGCTTCAGCTCGGAGACGACCCAGGCCAGCAGGAGATAATAGGCCAGGGCGGCCGGGAGCAACCCACGGATGATGTAAACCGGTCGAAACTGGGAGACCAGGAAAGCCACGATGATGGGGGCAAAGGCCATGAGCAGCAAAAGCCATACCGCCTTGTAGTGCGTCTCCTGCCCTGGATGGGTCCGAAAGACACGATAGAGAGCCAGAACCAGGATGGCCAGGCTGAGGAAGAGGACCACCGGCAGCAGAGGCGGACAGGTGGGCAAATTGAAGGTGAAGGCCACCACCGTGTTGATCAACTCGGCCAGACCTGGCCTGGGGACCCAATAGGACTGTTGCACCTTCCCGAACTGGCTGAAGATGACGCTCAGCCAGGGAGCGAAAAGGAGAGCCACGATGAGTTGCGCCAGGATCAGGGATTTCAGAAGCCGCCACCGGCGAGCGATCAGCACGAAGAGGTCCAGGGCCAGAAGGTTCAGAAAGGCCAGGTTGTGGGTGTAGAGAGACAGCGTGGTGGCAAGGATGAAGCCTACCCCATTGCCCCACCCACCTCGCCGCCAGCAGCGGACTTGCGCCGCAGGCCGGGGGGCAGGGGGGGGTATGGGCCCCTCAGGGGTAGATTTTTCGCCAGGGACTGGCCCCCTCCCTCCCCCAAATTTGGGAGAGGGAGGGGGTTGGGGGTGGGTGAGGGCCGAAGGCTCCCCGGGCTTCGCTGCGTCAGCCCAGCAACGGACGAAGAAAAAAGCGCTGAGCAGGCTCAAGAAGCAGAGCAGGCTGTACATCCGGGCTTCCTGCGAGTAATTGACATGGAAGGGAGCCACAGCAGCCATGAGAGCGGCCAGCAGCCCCGTCCGCCAATCGAAAAGCTCCCGGCCGATGAGAAAAGTCAGGACAATGGTGCCCAGCCCGAAGATGACCGAGGGCAGGCGGACGACGAAAGGACTTTGTCCGAAAAGACCCATCCAGATGTGGAGAAAGAAGTAATAGAGCAATGGGTGCACGTCAGCGGCGGCCCCTCCCACCGGTGTCACCGTCCCATAGAGGATCGCGCCGAAGCTTTTCTCAGCATAGAGTACGGCGAAAGCTTCGTCGTACCAGAGGTTACGGCCACCCAGGTTGATGAGGCGCAGGGCGAGCCCACCCAGCAGGATGGAGGCCAGAATGATGCGGTTGCGGTTTGCTAACGTGTAGTCAATCATGGCCCATCGTCTGTAACTGCGCTTCCCCTGCCTTCACGAACAGGTGCCGGCCTGCAGACAGGACGAAGGCCAGGCTCAAGGGCAGGATCGGCGACAATAATTTGTGCTCAAAAGTGCATTGTTCCACCTTGGGGCCGGTGTGCGGCACGACGAAAACGAACAAGGCCCAAAACAGGATCATTGTTGCAATTTGAATCACAGCGACGGCGACATGGCCGTACCGCCATCGGCTTGAGAGGACGCTGAAAATCAGGACCAGCGGCAGGATGAGGGCCACCTGGTTGACGAGGGAGGTGCGCGGCGCGCTCAGGTTGGTGATGACGATGACCATCGCTACAGCCCAGTCGAAGGCCATGCCCTGGTCCC
>JBBIJG010000404.1:0-3165 GCA_037446095.1 Caldilineae bacterium | reverse complement strand
GGCCCACCCCCGATCTGCCCGCCACCAATCCTTCCCACGTTTCTTTGACTGTCAGGCCTAAAGGGGTGATAGCTCCCAGGCCCGTGACGACCACTCTTTCCCTCATGCTGCGCAGTTTTGCCATGCTACCCCTTTCCACGGCTGTAGAAATGTGGCTTGAGATATCTAAGGCCCACTGAAACTACATAATCCCAGCTATACCCTCCTTGATGGCTGCCAGCATCCCCTTTTCCACAGCCTCCTTGGCCACGCGGACCATGTTCTTGATGGCCCTGGCATTGGAGCGGCCGTGGCCGACGATGACCACCCCGTTGACTCCCAAGAGAGGTGCACCGCCGTACTCGCTGTAGTCCAGGCGGCTTTTCACCTCTCGGAAAGCCCCCCTGGCCAGCAGGGCTCCTAGTATAGCTATGGGCCTCTTCTTAATCTCTTCTTCCATCACTCTCATCAACAGGGCAGCCACACCCTCGGCCAGCTTGATGACCACATTGCCGCTAAAGCCATCGGTGACCACCACATCGGCCAGGCCGGCGGGGATGTCTTTGCCTTCCACATTGCCGATGAAATTAAGGGAACTGCTTTTGAGCAGCTTGAAAGCTTCCTTGACCAGGATGCTGCCCTTGCCTTCCTCCTCCCCGTTGGAGAGGAGGCCGACCCTGGGATTGGGGATGCCCAACACGCGTGCGGCGTAAACGCTGCCCATCATCCCGAATTGCAACAGGTAATCGGGCTTGCAATCGGTGTTGGCCCCTATGTCGCTGATGAGGCAAAAGCCTTTCTGCGTGGGGAAGATGGTGGACAGGGCCGGGCGTTTGATGCCTTTGATCCGGTCCAGGTAAAAGAGGGCCGCTGCCAGCGCGCTGCCGGAATTGCCGGCCGTGGCGAAGGCGTCGGCCTCCCCGCTCTTCACCAGGCCCATCCCCACCACCATGGAGGAGTCTTTCTTCTGCCTGGCTGCCATAGACGGCTCGTCGGTCATTTCGATGACTTGGCTGGCATGGATCACGGGCAACGATAGCCCGGCCGTATCGTGCCGGGCCAGTTCCGCTTCCACTATCTGCTGGGGACCTACCAGCACCACTTCGATCCCATATTCCCTGGCGGCCATCACCCCACCTTCCACCACCACCTCCGGGGCATGGTCGCCGCCCATGGTGTCTAGCACAACTCTCATGATGAACCTCCTTATTTTTGCGCAAACCACCACTGTGTGAAAGTCGTTGCTATGTCCCAAGCGCGGCGAGCCTTCTCCAGGGCCTCCCGCGCTTTGGCCTCGTCATATTCCCGGTGCGGTAGCCACATCCTGCCCGCATACATCCCTGGATAGCGGCTCAGAGTCGCATCCGGTTCCAGGTCATGGGCGTAAGCCGCCAATTCCCCCAGTCTATTGGCCCATTCTGATACGTTTTGGCTTCTCAGTTCCTTCTTCAGAGTCCCGGATACGTAATGGGTTTTTTCCAGGAGGCCAAAACAGGCCAGGACGCTCTTGACAGCTTTCTCTGTCACTTGCTGGCAATGGGTAACGCATTTGTCGAAGATCCCGTTTTCAAAAAGGCTGGTTGCCGCGGCCAGGTCCTGTCCGGCGTCGCTCAGCCACATCTGCGCCCACTCATGGTTCTTGAGCGTTGAAAGCACTGTGGTCTGCCGATGCTTCACCGGAAAGCGCCAGCCACCGGTTTCGGTCCGCCGTATCCCCTGGGTCTCAACGTATCGCCGGGTCTCTTCCATCAATTGGCCTATGGAACCGTCGTCGTGTAACAGGAGGCCCTCAAAAGCAATGTCCAGGAAGAGAGGCAAATGAGCACGGAACCCGTCTGCACATTCATTTTTCGAGCACAGGAGCACCTCGATGGGCAGGGTGAGGTCAATCCCCCGCCGGATGGCCTGGATCTCATCTTTCCTGTCCAGGGGAGCCTTATCCAGATTGTCCACGACCACCAAAAGGTCAATGTCCCGGTATTCGCCGCCCCTGGCGAAAGATCCAAAGAGGACGATGGCCACCACGTCGCCGCCAGTGCGCAGCACGCCGGCCTTGATAGCTTCCATCACCTCTTGCCTGGTCAACCTTTCTCTTGCCTTGTCTGTTTTGACTGTTGCTTTCATAATTTGATGAAAAATAGCTCCCCGCTTGGCCGCCCTAAGCCTGAGTTTCGCACCTGGCTACCTGACAGTTCTACGCGCCCGAATCTCCCAAAACCGCTCAGGAGATTGCTTCGCCCCCTTCAGGGGCTTGCAATGACGCTCTGAAATGAATCATCCCTTGGAAATTATACCAGCTTTTGGTCTAATTTACAATTGCCGTGAGTGCTGCTATAATATGGCCGGGAATGACAGACGCTGAATCAGGTACGTATGCTTTGTTACTCAAACTGGAGAGGCGAGAGAGGATTACCGTCGGCAAGTTGGGCACCTTTGACTTTCCGGCGGGCTATTACCTTTATGTGGGCAGTGCGTTGGGGCCCGGTGGGCTGAGGGCACGGCTGGCCCGCTACCGGCGTGGCAGCGAAGGCTCGTCAGAGGCGAACTCTGACCGGGCGAGCGAAAAGCGCCACTGGCACATTGACTACCTGCTCCAGCGGGCGCAACTGGTCGAGGTGTGGGGTGTTGTCTCAACGGAGAGGCTGGAGTGCCAGTGGGGCCAGGTTGCCAGCGGGCTACCGGGAGCGCGAGTGCCCGTGCGGGGCTTCGGCTCCTCGGATTGCCGCTGCCCCGCGCACCTGATCTACTTCAGCGCCCGCCCTGGGCGCAGGCAATTTGAGCGAGCGCTCCGGCGCGACCTGGCTTCCAACCAACAAGGACGGCCTTTGAAGAGCCGGAATGTGGGCAAGCTATGGGCGAGCAAGGAGTGAGGGGGGATCGGGCTGGATGAAGCAGCAACCCATCGGCCTGCTGGCCGTGGGCCATGAGAGTTACCCTTTCCTGGCGAGGATGCAGGTCGAAACTCAGACCTGGCATGGGATGGCTACCTTTTACCAGGGGCGTTACCAGGGCAGGGAAGTCGTGCTGGCCAGGATAGCCATGGGCAAGGTTAATGCGGCTATGGCTGCCCAGGCTCTCATTGACCGGTTCGACGCTACCCCTCTGATCCTCGGCGGCACGGCCGGAGCCGTGGCTCCAGAGGTCGAGGTGGGCGACGTGGTCATCGGAGCCAGAGTCATATCGCAC
>JBBIJG010000403.1:0-3175 GCA_037446095.1 Caldilineae bacterium | reverse complement strand
GCCTGGAGAGCTTGAGGGGGTATCCCCTCAACCCTACTTTCTCAGCCCTGAGCGCAGGGGCGGTAAGCCGAGTTCCCACATCCCTCCACCTGCTGCGCAAGCCCGATTTTGACATTTGGAACATTTGTTCGTATAATAGGGGGTAGACGGAGGGGTAAAGGTTATGGACATCTTTGAGAAGGTAGAAATTCTGGGGCGTTCGGCCCAGTACGACCTCTGTGGGGAGGCTTGTGGCACCGACGCGGCCCGTAAGAAGGACGAGCTGGGGCGCTGGATCTATCCGGCCGTCCTGCCTGATGGGCGCCGGGTCGCCATGCTGAAAATACTGCTTTCTAATGCCTGCCAGAAAGATTGCTACTACTGCGCCAATCGAGCCAGCCGAGATTTCCGCCGGCTCAGCTTCACCCCGGAGGAATTGGCCAGAGCCTTCGACCAGATGCATCGCCAGGGTTTGGTGAAGGGCCTCTTCCTCAGTTCCGGCGTATGTGGCGACCCCGGTCACGCCATGGACCAGATGATCGCGGCGGTGGAGTTGGTACGCCAGAAGTACGCCTTCCCCGGCTACATCCATCTGAAGATCCTACCCGGCGCTTCCTTTGCTCACGTCGAGCGGGCCGTGCAGTTGGCTACCCGCGTCTCCGTCAATCTGGAAGCCCCCAATGCTGCACGGCTGGCCCGCATCGCCCCAAGTAAAGATTTCGCCGCCAGCCTGCTGCAACCCATGTATTGGGCCAGGGACTTGATAGCGGCCGGCGGCGGGCGCCTGGTTTCGGCCGGACAAACCACCCAGTTCGTGGTGGGAGCAGCCGACGAGTCGGACCGGGAGATCCTGATGATGACTACACGGCTCTACAAAGAAATCGGGCTAGCCCGCGCTTACTTCAGTGCTTTTCAACCCGTGGCAAATACGCCTCTGGAGGATCATGCCCCTACCCCGGCTCTGCGCGAACATCGCCTCTATCAGAGCGACTGGCTTCTCCGCCGGTACGGTTTCACCTTCGAGGACCTGGTTTTTGATGAGGAGGGCAATCTGCCTCGCGAAGCCGACCCCAAAATGATGTGGGCCCAAGCCCACCCGGAGTGCTTCCCCATCGAGGTCAACCGGGCCAGCCGTGAGGAACTGCTACGTGTGCCGGGCCTGGGTCCCCGTTCGGTGGCCCGCATCCTGCGCCTGCGTCGCCAGGGCACTTTTCGCACGCTGAGCGACCTGAAGCAGGTTGGTGCTGTCGTCAGCCGGGCCGCGCCCTTCATCTTGCTGGATGGTAAGAGGCCACCCTATCAGATGAGTTTGTGGTCACTTGGCCCCTTTTCTCGGAGCTCATAACGGGTAAGGTAGCCCCTCGGTTGAGTGCTGGGGAGCGATAAGGGGCTGGAGACGGCCGCAGAGGAGAAGGGAAGCCCTTGCCTGGCGATTTATCGCCAGGCTGAAGGAGCCCAAGCCCCCTGAAGCGAGACAATTTATCGTCGGGCGGGGCTCCCTACCCTGCAAAAAACTACCTGTGAGAGGGGGAGTCTCTCCCTCCATGCGAACTTACGTTGGGGCTGGAGGGCAGCGCCGGTCGAGGAGCGTCCTTGGACGCGTATCGAGACCAAGGGGGCGGGGCTTGCACAAGGCCGCTTGGTCTCGATACGCTCTTCGCTACGGGTTACTCGACCGGCGGTCGCCAGCCTTAAGTTCGCGCCTATGCCTCCCATCCCCACCAAGAGTCAGAGGTATTTGCCGATGAGCAGGTCCAGGTCTTTCTTCACCTTCTCTGGGATCAGGTCGCGCTGGGTGATGATGGCGTTAGATAGAGCCGTGGCACATTCGCAGGTGCGTTCCTGAGGGATGGTCGGTACTAGGTACTGGATGGCTTGCTTAGTCAGAGCCGCGTTGGCCATCAGGTTTTCGATGAGCATAGCCACGGTGACGGGTTCCTCCGTCTCGTGCCAGACGTCGTAGTCGGTGACATGGGCTATGGCCGCGTAGCAGATTTCGGCCTCGCGGGCCAGGGCCGCCTCCGGGGCAGCGGTCATCCCGATGACATCTACCCCCCACTGGCGGTAGATGCGCGATTCGCCCCTGGTCGAAAAACGAGGTCCTTCAATGGCCATGAATGTACCACCTTTATGGACCACAGCCCCCGTCTTCTTAACAGCCTCGTAGACCAGTCGGGAGAGCTCGGGGCAGAAGGGCTCAGCCAGGCCGATATGGACGACCAGGCCGTTGCCGAAGAAGGTATAGTGGCGGCGTTCCTTCGTGTTGTCAAAGATCTGGTCGGGAATGACGATGTGACGGGGAGCGTAGTCCTCTTTCATGCTCCCGCAGGCGGTGACGGAGATGAGGCGTTCCACCCCCAGGCTCTTCAAGGCATAGATGTTGGCTCGTGAGTTGACCTCGGTGGGCATGAGGCGATGGCCTACCCCATGACGAGGCAAGAAAGCTATCCGCTGTCCGGCCAGGGTGCCGACGGTGATCGCATCCGAGGGGTCGCCAAAAGGCGTGGAAACGCGCACCTCCTCGATGTCGGTGAGGGCCTCCATCTGATAGACCCCGCTGCCGCCGATGACGCCAATGCGTACCTTATCCATACCTGTTCCTCCTCTGTTGTGCTTTGCGATTTGATTTTCAATTCTCAAGCGCCTCCCGCACTTTGCGCAACACGGTGTGCAAATCATAAGGCTTCTGCAAGAAGCCTCTGGCTCCGGCTTCCAGGATATCCTGCGCCTGCCCGTTCTCGCTGTAGCCGCTGGTGAGCAGCACCCTGACTCCAGGATTGATCTTCCGTAACCGTTCGTAGGTCTCTCGCCCTCCCATCTGGGGCATGATGACGTCCAACACCACCAGGTCTATCTCCGGGCCTCGCTCAGCATATAGTTCGATAGCCTCAAGGCCGTTGGTGGCCAGCAGCACGGTGTAGCCTCCTTTCTCCAGGATTTGCTGGAGCAGTTCCCGCACCGCTTCCTCGTCATCTATCACCAGGACCGTTTCGGTACCTCCCACTATCTTGGCTTCTTCTTTGGAAGGGGCTCTTTCCTCCGGCAGGCGTCTGGCGGTCGGCAGGTAGACCTTGAAGGTGCTGCCCTGGCCTGGTTCGCTATAGACGTGGATGGCTCCGCCGTGCCCGCGCACAATGCCGTAGGCCGTGGCCAGACCCAGTCCGCGCCCTTGCCCCTTGGTGGTGAAAAAGGGTTC
>JBBIJG010000402.1:0-3176 GCA_037446095.1 Caldilineae bacterium | reverse complement strand
GCGGATCTGGTTGCCCCAGCCCGCTTCGACATGCTTGCCCTTCAAGCGGGCCCGTTCCGCCTCTTGTTTCTCCAGCTCCAGGTCGTAGAGACGTCCGCGCAGGATTTTCATGGCTACCTCACGGTTCCGGCTTTGGGAGCGCTCATTCTGGCAAGAAGCCACAATGCCGGTGGGCAGGTGGGTGATGCGCACGGCCGTGGCGTTTTTCTGCATATGCTGACCCCCGGGGCCAGAGGAGCGGTAGACCTCGATCTTGAGGTCGTTAGGGTCAATGTCCACTTCGACGTCCTCGGCGAGGTCAGGCCATACTTCCACCAGGGCGAAAGAAGTGTGGCGGCGGTGAGAGAAATCGAAAGGGGAGAGGCGGACCAGACGATGGACTCCGCGTTCCGACTTGAGGTAGCCATAGGCATACGGCCCGGCCACTTCGACGGTGACCGTTTTCAACCCTGCTTCTTCACCGGGCAGGGAATCCAGGATTTCGGTCTCGAAACCACGGCTCTCGGCCCAGCGCAGATACATGCGTAGCAGCATCTCGGTCCAGTCCTGGGCCTCGGTACCCCCGGCGCCGGCGTGAATGGCCAGAATGGCATCGTTCTGGTCGTAGGGGCCTGAAAAGAGGAGGCGGAATTCCAGGCGGTCCAGCTCGGCCGCCAATTTTTCCGCCTCGGCGGTGATTTCGTCCAGCATGGTTTCGTCGTTGTCGGCGATGGCCAGCTCCACCAGGCTTTGCAGGTCGGCCACACGGCTGGCCATCTCTTTCCAGACGCTCACCTCCTCTCGCAGCGAAGCCAATTGCTGCATAAGGGCCTGCGCCCGCTCCGGCCTATCCCAGAAATCAACCGCCGCCGCTTCCTTCTCCAGTCTGCTGATCTGCTCCTCTTTACCGGCTAAGTCAAAGGCGCACCTGTATCTGATGAATTCTGCCAGCCAATGCATTTAGTTGACTTTCCAACTCTTCCATAACTCTTCACCTCCAAAGCGTTATTCAAACAGCCCTTCTACAAAGGCTTCCGCATCAAACTCGGCCAGATCGTCCAGTCCTTCGCCGGTGCCAACCCAGCGGATGGGCACGCCCAGTTCTTTGGTGATGGCGAAAACGATACCTCCCTTGGCGGTGCCGTCCAGCTTGGCCAGGAAGATGCCTGTGATGTCAACAGCCTCCTTAAAATGCCGGGCTTGAGCCAGGGCATTCTGGCCGGTGGTGGCATCCAGGACGAGGAGAGTCTCATGGGGAGCGTGGGGCACATTTTTGGCTGCCACCCCGCGTACCTTCTTCAACTCCTGCATCAAGTTATATTTGGTGTGCAAACGGCCGGCCGTGTCAATGATGAGCACATCGGCCCCGCGAGAGCAGCCAGCCTGGATGGCGTCGTAGACGACCGCGCCCGGATCGGCCCGAGGCTGGTGAGCGATGACATCAACGCCCACCCGCTCCCCCCAGATTTTGAGCTGGTCAATGGCTGCAGCACGGAAGGTGTCTGCCGCCCCCAGAATCACCTTCTTCCCCTGGCTCTTGTAATACCTGGCCAGCTTGGCAATACTGGTGGTCTTCCCCGAGCCGTTCACTCCCACAACCAGGATGACCGTCAGCAAGGACGAGTCTTCAACGGGCTTCCACACCTTGCTGTTTAGAAGGTCAATCAGCTCCCTCTTGAGAATTCCCTTCACTGTCTCGGCGTCGCGTATCCTGGCCCTGTTGACCTGTTCTTGCACCCTCTCCACCAGTTCAACGGTGGTTCTGACTCCTACGTCGGCCTGGATGAGCAATTCCTCCAATTCTTCCCACAGCTCATCGGTGACTTCGCTCACCCCCAGCAGTTCGGTGATCCGTCCAAAGAAGGAGCGACGAGTACGGGTCAGACTCTGGCTGATCTTTTTCGATCGTCCCAACACTTAGAGCTAACCTCCTCCTTACGGAAGCGGGCAGTCCAGCGTTAAAGCCGCCGGGCTAAGAGAGCAAAACCCCTTCAGAGCTGGTGCTTTAACCCACCAGGGCTTCTTTCAACCCAGACGTTAAAGCGGCGAAAAACCCACCCTTGTGCATCCCCTTTCTCTCCGGCGGAGGAAACATCACCCGCCACGGCGAGGGCACCCACCCAGGGGCTCTCTCAGAAGATTGAATATAAATTATACCATGAAAATGAATAATGGCAAAATAACCCAGCTCAGCCGTCCGCCGGAGCGCCAGCGGAGACGGGTCAGGTGGTCGGGTAGATGGGCGTGGCGGCTTTGTCCCCGGGGCTGCGCACAAATCCGTTACCAGAGATGCGCACCTGGGTAGGGTACGGTTGGCAGAACAACCGGTTGTCTCACTCTTTCAAAGTACAACAGCTACACGGGCAGCTTCGTGTCGCACCAGCGAGTGGTTGGGCAGCACCCAACGCACCCTGAACCGTAATCGGCCCATGAATTGTGCTATCCATCGTGAAGCTTGAATCGCGGAATGAATCGTGGAGTACGCGCCGCGTACTCCTCGTACTCGCCCGGATGTCGCTCAGCCAAGGGCCGTTCTTCAGCAAGAGCAGCGCGACGAAGCAATGCAATCATCAAGAGGGCAAGAAAGACGAACGGAGAAAAGGCGGATACAAGGGCAAGGGCAACGAAATAGACCATGAGCGCGAC
Organism: Caldilineae bacterium; assembly: GCA_037446095.1. Lineage (GTDB taxonomy): Bacteria > Chloroflexota > Anaerolineae > E26-bin7 > E26-bin7 > E26-bin7. Next base: position 551 of record JBBIJG010000402.1, on the reverse strand, counting down.
ATACATCGGATGCCTCACCCAGCGATAGGGCCCGTCAGTAACAAGTTTGCAGGGCTCGCCAGGAATCGTGACGGAGAAGCATCGGTTCTGCAAAGTGGCGTGAACCCAAACCTGGCAGGCGAGTGCTGCGAGGCCGAGGACGACACCTGCCCACCTGATGAATGCTGGCACGGGAATACTCAGCCAGTCTGACCCTTCGGTCTTGGCGGCGTACAGCACCAGCAATCCGATGATGAGTAGCAGGATCACCACGGTTAACGCGAGGCCTGTTTTGCCAGGGGCCTTCGCTTTTCGCTCATCCGTGAACGAGGCACTGTGACCGGATTGGCGAGCCCTCCGAGCAAAGTATCCGCGTATCGCCAGGAAGCCGGCCAGCAATGCGAAGAAGGCAACTTTGGTCTCGGAACTCATAACCCTCCAAACCGGGCCCACGCATGCATAGACGCGCAGTGCTACCCATCCGGTTGGGTTCAGCCGCGTTGCGGAGCGCAGCGGAGCAACTTCGGCCGGAACCCCCGTGTGGGGCGCAGTTTTCGTGTTTTATCTCAATA
>JBBIJG010000401.1:0-3180 GCA_037446095.1 Caldilineae bacterium | reverse complement strand
ATAGGGGGGCCAGGATGAAGAAAATGGACCCAGCCATGGAGCCAAAACTGACCAGCGCCCCTGGAGTGACCCCCAGAAGGATACGGATGGCACGGGTGAAGGCGATCTCGGCTGGCAGGCAGAGCGTGGCCAGAGCCAATCCTGTGACAAAGGCTCCTATCCCCCCCTGGCGGCCCTTGGCCAGCCGTCCCAGCCCGGCCGAGCCGGCGGCTCCCCACAACAACCAAATGGCCAGAATGAGCCCAAAGACCAGCTCGTTGCCATAGAAGGTAGCCACCAGCTCTCGCATCAGCACCACCTGGCCGATCATAGAGGTCAAGCCGATCACAGTCAGAGCAACACCCATCGTCTCCGTCCCTTTCCGTACCGATGAGACATAGCCCCCGCTTCCCAGACAAGCATCTCAGCACACGAACGCCCCGTGCTCCGAGGCTACATTTTTCGCCTCCAGTCCTGCAAAAGCAACATCCCTATGACAATCGCTCCACCCAGGAAGATCAAGCCCAGACAACGAGAAACGTGGGCTACGACTTTCAGCGGCGTGAGGAGAGGAACAGGCGGCGGTGTGGGCGTCGCCGTAGCCGCCGGGGTTGGCGTGGGCGTCGGCATGGCCGTCGGAGTGGAGGTGGCCGTAGCTGTTGGCGTTGGCTTACGTGGGACGGTGGCGGTTGGCGGAGTGCGGGCGGGCGCTGAAGAGGTGACCAACGTCGGTGTCAACGTGGCGGTCGGTGCAATGGTTCCGGTCCGGGGTGGCGGCGTTGGCGAAGCCAACGCTGTCGCTTGAGCCCGGAACTGGGTGGCCAGTTCCCGCGTCAATTCCAGGTACAGATTCCCGTAGCTCACGCTGGGCTCGATCTGCGAGCCCTCCACCCACTCGTTCCAGGAGGTGATCACTATCCAATCGGCTCCGCTGGCCATGGCTGCCTGCCACGTTGCCCGATAGAACTGTCCACCCTCACGGTCGCGCACAAAGGCATGGGCCCGCCCGGTCTTCAGGTCATTGTAGCCTGGCATGACCGTGGCTACCCAAAGCTTATCCGTCCCGTGCTGGGCGTTGTAGCGGCGTATCCGGTAACCCCAATCTCTCAAGGTCTGATGGACGTCCTGCGACCAGGCAATGTTGTAAAGATGATGGCCATCAAAGACTTGCTGATATTCCAATTCCACTCCTTCGGCGATCCAGATGCTTTGCCGGCCGGGGTCAACCTGAGCCCGAACGGCCTGCCAGGCCTCCAGAGATGTCTGCCCTGGGTCCAGAGGGATGCTATCCAGCCGCCAGAAGAAAATCACCGGCCGCCCCCTCACTTGAAGGAAGCTGGGGTGTTGCGCGTGGACCTGGAGGACATGGCGCAGAGCGTCCACCACATCTTGCTGGCTGTGAATCAGGGGGGAATCCGGCCCAAACTCCACGCTGACTCGAAAAGCCGTGCTGTCGGCTACCTCCAGCATCAGGGCCAGGTTGGGCTCGGTCTGGTTGCCCTCAATTTGGGGGCCATACCAGGCGACGACAAAGGCGTCAATGCCGGCCTCCTGGGCCTGAGCAATGTGGCGGACGACGGTCTCACGGTCGCGAGAGTTATACAGGGTGACTGGAAAGTCCGAGACCTTCTCCAGCGTCCAGGTGTTCTCGTCAAACCAGTTGTAGTAGAAGGCTAAAACCAGAGGAGTCTTCCCATCCTCGTTGAGAGGGGCAGCCTCCACCCCGGAAAGAAAGAGTAGCAGGGCAAGGAAAATGGCAGGCAATAACCGTAACCGTTTAGACATGCTTGCCAGCTATTTTACCACAAGGGCCCTTATTGTCAATTGGGTGGTCTGAGGGGCTTTCGCAGCGAGCTGCCCAAACCCTACCCCCTAAGCCTGTTTGCCTTTGTCGCTATCTTGTGCTACAATGAACTATACCTTTCGGATAAACTCAAAATTAGGAAACAGGCGAGGAGTCTTCTTAGATGGGCATTCTGGTGAATAAGAACACGCGTCTCGTGGTGCAGGGGATCACCGGCCGGGAAGGGGAGTTTCACACCCGCCTCATGATCGAGTATGGCACCCAGGTAGTCGCCGGAGTGACGCCGGGCAAAGGTGGCGGTTGGGTGAATGGGGTGCCTGTCTTCGACACGGTCAGGGAAGCTGTGGCAGCTACTGAAGCCAACACTTCCATAATTTTTGTGCCGGCCCGCTTTGCCCCTGATGCCATGTACGAGGCGGCTGATGGGGGCATTTCCCTGATCGTCTGCATTACCGAAGGGATCCCGGTGCTTGATATGCTCAAGGTGCGGGCTTACCTGGAGCAAAAGGGAGTGCGCCTGATTGGTCCTAATTGCCCTGGTGTGATCACCCCTGGTGAGTGCAAAGTGGGGATCATGCCGGCTTATGTTCACACCCCAGGTTCTGTGGGAGTGATCTCGCGCAGTGGCACCCTGACTTACGAGGTCGTTCATGAACTGACCCGCCGGGGCCTGGGACAAAGCACCTGCATTGGCATTGGGGGCGACCCGATTATCGGGTCGGATTTTGTTGACATCCTGAGCCTCTTTGAAGAGGACCCTCTGACCGAACATGTGGTGCTCATCGGTGAAATTGGGGGCAGCGATGAGGAACGGGCGGCTGACTTTATCGCGACCAATATGACCAAACCGGTGACGGCTTTTGTTGCCGGACGCACAGCACCACCTGGCAAACGGATGGGCCATGCGGGAGCCATCATCTCCGAAGGCATGGGCACAGCGGCTGAGAAAATCGAAGCCTTTGAGGCGGTGGGCATTGAGGTGGCTCGCCACCCGGCCGAAATTGCCGACTTGGTGGCCCGCAAGATGTGACCTTTTTCCCTGGGCAGAGAGATGAAATATTGGCGGAAGCCTCTTGATTTAGAAGGTCTAAAAATCCCGCGGGGTAATGTCCAGATTATCAAAGAGCGGTGTAAAGGCTGCGGTTTCTGCGTGGAATATTTCCCTCAGCACGTGTTGGAAATCTCAGAAGCATTCAATTCCAAAGGCTACCACCCTCCCTACGTCAAAAACGGTGACGGTTGTGTCTCCTGTGGCCTCTGTGAAATGCTTTGCCCCGAGTTTGCCATTTATCGTTTGGAAGAAGAGCGGGAGGTGCAGGCATGGTGAGCCAGCAGGGCGTTCTGAGCGGTGAGTTCTTCATGATGGGCGACATCGCCTGTGCCGAGGGTGCCATCAG
>JBBIJG010000400.1:0-3182 GCA_037446095.1 Caldilineae bacterium | reverse complement strand
CCGGAGCCGACGACTACGCCATGATGCAAGAAGTGTTGAGGCGGAGGTTCCGCCGGGCCACATCCTTGCCAGAACCCCAGGCGAGAGGGAAGACCGGTGCTCCGGAGGAGGCCTGGGCCATTCTGCCTGACCTGATCGTTGTGGATGGGGGCAAAGGACAGCTTAACGCCGCTCTGGAAGTGCTGGAGGAATATGGCCTGAAGGAAACGGTGTCTGTGGTGGCTCTGGCCAAAGAGCAGGAAGAAATCTTCGCCCCTGGCCACTCCGCTCCTATCTTGCTGCCTCGTGGCTCCCGGGGGCTCTCCCTGTTGCAGCGCATCCGCGACGAGGCCCATCGCTTCGCTCTGCGGTACCATCGCCATTTGAGGGAGAAAAAGACCTTGCGCTCGATCCTGGAGGAGATCCCCGGCATTGGCCCCAAGCGCCGCCAGGCCCTTCTCCAGCATTTCGGATCCCTAGAGAGCATCCGTGAGGCCACAATGGAGGAACTGATGGCCGTGCCGGGTATGACCCGCCAGGCGGCGGAGCAGGTGAGGGAACATCTGTGACGAAGGGACTGGATAAGGAGAAGACGTGAGGGAATTAGCCGCCCAACTGGGAACCTGTTCCCTGTTTAAAAAGTTGCCGGAAAATGAACTGGAATACCTGGCTTCTTTGGCGAAGGTCCAGGCTTACCCCGCAGGGGCGACGGTGATCCGCCAGGGAGAACCCGGGGATGCCTTCTACGTGATCCTTTCAGGGCACCTGGAGGTAGTCCGGGTAGATGAGGCAGGACAGGAAAGGATCATCAATTACCATGCGGCTGGCCATTACTTCGGCGAGGGAGCGCTTTTCACTGGCCAACCCAGAGCAGCCACGGTCAGAACAATGGAAGATGTCAGGTTGGCCGTCTTCGATAGAAGAGCCTTTGGGCAACTGTGCTCAAGATATCCCGACATCAGAAAACATCTCCTCCGCACCCGGGTTGATTTCCCCGGCCGTCAACCAGATGAGGTGGCCGACGTGTACACTCGTCGGCATCTGTACGCTGTGGTCGAACGGCTCTTTCTCCCTGGGGTGATTCTTACCATTGGGATTGCCCTCACTTTTGGCCTTCAATCCCTAGGAGCTCCTGTCCAGGATGTGCTGCCGTGGGCCTGGGTTGCCTTTCTGGCGCTATGGCTGCCCTGGGCCGTTTTCCTTTACATAGACTGGACCAACGATGCCTTTATCGTCACTACTAGACGGGTGATTCGTATCGAACGGGTGTTACTCATCCGGGACGAACGCTATGAAGCGCCCATTGACCAGGTCATATCGGTCACCCTGCAAACGCCTACGCTGATGGCCCGGCTTTTGGGCTTCGGCACTTTGCTCATCCATACCGCCAGCCTGGGGAAACCCATCGTCTTCGATCATCTGGCCGAGCCCGGATGGGTCCAGCAAGTCATTCTGGAACTGCGGGACCGGGCCAGAGCCGCTCGGATGACCGAGGAGAGAGGGCAACGCCGCCGCATGTTGCAGACCAAACTGGCACGGGCTGACGAGACCGCATTCCCGATACCGCCTCCTCTACCCCCGCCTCAGGGGACAGAAGGGGTGCTGGATTGGATCCTGGAATATTTAGTGCCCCGCACAGTGCTCATCAGGCCTGGGGAAGTGACCTGGCGCAAGCACTGGTACGTCCTGGCCAAGATGATCGCCCTGCCTCTTCTGGCCTTGTTCCTGACCCTCGGCCTGCTCCTTATCTTGCTGTTCTCACCTCCGCTCCTTGGGCCGACAGGCATTTCCATGTCTTATCTCATCGTGTTGGGAGTGCTGGCGCTGATCCCTCTTTTCGGTTGGCTATGGTGGCGCTACGAGGAATGGCGCAACGACATCTATACGATCACCGAGACCTTGATCATAGACCGGAAAAGCGCCCCTTTTGGATTTCGAGAGCAGAAACGGGTAGGTTCCCTTGAGGAAATTGTGAGCGTCTACTCCGATGTGCCCAATTTCCTGGCTAAAGTGATCAATTTTGGCCATGTGTTCATTGACACCGCTGGCGCACCAAGGGCCTATGCCTTTGAGTCTGTTCCCAACCCTGCGGCCGTGCAACAGGAGATCCTCTCACGGCTGCTGGCCTACCGGGAACAGAAGAGTCGGCAGGAAAGCCAGGCCGAGATGGAAAGATGGGCCGACTGGTTTGCCGAGTATCATAGGTTGACCTCTGAGGATAGGTCAGTGGAAGGGAGGTGAGAGCTAAAGAGAGCCACGATTGTTCTGAGCCACCAAAATAAATTTTTTGAGGAGGAAGAGAGATGGTGAGCAAAAAGCTATGGACTGTGTGCGCCCTGATGACTGTCGTTGCCCTGATGGCCGTGGCCTGCGGGCCGAAACCGACCGAGGTACCTGCTCCAACCGCAGCGCCAACCGAAGCGCCGGCGCCCAAAAAGCTCAAGGTGGCTTTTGTCTACGTGGCCCCCATTGGCGACCTGGGCTGGACCTGGGCCCACGAGCAGGGCCGCCTCATGGTGGAAAAGGAGCTCGGCGACAGAGTCGAGACAGCCTACATCGAGAACGTGCCGGAAGGCCCTGACGCCGAACGGGTGATCCGTGACTATGCCCAGAAAGGCTACGATGTCATCTTCACGACCAGCTTCGGTTTCATGGACCCCACCATTACCGTGGCCGGTGAGTTCCCCAACAAGTACTTCATGCACTGCTCGGGCTACAAGACGGCTGAAAACTCGGCTACCTATTTCGGGAAAATCGAGGAGCCCCGTTACGTCTCCGGTCTGGTAGCTGGCAAAATGACCACGGCGAACAAGATCGGCTATGTGGCGGCCTACCCCATCCCCGAGGTGGTGCGGGGCATCAATGCCTTCACCCTGGGGGTGCGGCAGACCAACCCGCAGGCTACGGTTCACGTAGTGTGGACCAACACTTGGTTCGACCCGGTCAAAGAGAAAGAGGCGGCTGAGGCCCTGCTGGATGAGGGCTGCGACGTCATCGCCCAGCATCAGGACACGACGGAACCCCAGAAGGCGGCCCAAGAGCGAGGGAAGGTCAGCATCGGCTACGACTCGGACATGAGCAAGTTTGTGGGTGACACGGTGCTGACCAGCCCAGTCTGGAACTGGGGCGTCTACTACGTGGAGCAGGTGAAGGCTGTCCTAAATGGCACCTGGAAGACCCACCAGTACTGGGGTGGCTGGCAG
>JBBIJG010000399.1:0-3192 GCA_037446095.1 Caldilineae bacterium | reverse complement strand
TTCATGATGGAAATTATCTCGACCGGTGGGCTCATCGAATGGACCCGGAAGGAGCTAACCAAACAGCTATGAAAGCCAGGATTGCTGTTCTGCCCGGCGACGGCATCGGTCCCGAAGTCGCTGCTGAAGGGGTCAAAGTGCTGAAAAAGGTCGCCGAAGCTTATGGGCACGACTTTGTCTTCCAGGAAGCCCTCATTGGCGGAGCGGCGATGGATGTCACCGGCAGCCCTCTGCCAGACGAAACGCTCCGGTTGTGCCGTGAGAGCGATGCCATCCTTTTAGCCGCAGTAGGCGGACCCAGGTGGGACGACCCCGCTGCCAACGTGCGCCCCGAACAAGGTCTCCTGGGGCTGCGGAAAGAGTTGGACCTTTTCGCCAACCTGCGCCCGGTCAGGCTTTATCCCCCCCTGTTGCACACTTCGCCCATCAAACCCGACATCGTGGCCGGTACAGACTTGTTGGTGGTGCGAGAGCTCACAGGCGATGTCTATTTCGGACAGCCTCGTATCGAGGGCCACGATGGCCGGGCAGTGGATACGATGGTTTACACGGCCGCTGAGGTGGAGCGGGTGGCGCACGTAGCCTTCCGCCTGGCGCGAAGACGGCGCGGCAAAGTGACTTCCGTGGACAAGGCCAATGTGCTGGCCTGCTCACGGCTTTGGCGGCGTGTGGTCACTACGGTGGCGACAGCCTATCCCGATGTGCAGTACGAACACATGCTGGTGGATGCCTGCGCCATGCATCTCATCCGCCGTCCCACTTCCTTCGATGTGATCTTGACAGGCAACCTGTTCGGCGATATCCTGACCGATGAGGCGTCCATGCTGGCCGGCTCGTTAGGGATGCTGCCTTCCGCCTCGTTGGGTGGTGGGAGCCTGGGCCTGTATGAGCCCGTTCATGGCTCCGCGCCCGACATCGCCGGCCAGAATATGGCCAACCCCATCGCCACCATCCTCAGCGCGGCGATGCTGCTCCGCTGCTCGTTGGGATTGGAGGAGGAAGCGCAGGCCATCGAGGACGCGGTGCAGGCTGTGCTTGAGGAGGGCTACCGCACCAGGGACATCGGCGGGGAGGGCACCACCCTCGTCGGGACACGGGAGATGGGGAGCCTGATCGCCGATAGAGTGACGCATAGCGAATGGCGAATAGAGTAACCCCCGCTCCCGCCGGATTTGCCATCCGGCGGGCTGGATTACAAATCCAGCCGGAGCAAAACTAGGAAGCGGGGACAGTGAACAGATGGAGCGAATGATTTGGGTTTGGTGCGATGACGATAAAGCTTTATGATACCACTTTGCGGGATGGTACCCAGCGGGAGGGCCTTTCCTTCTCGGTGGATGACAAACTCAAGATCGCTCGCAGGCTGGACGAGTTCGGTTTGCATTACATCGAGGGCGGCTGGCCCGGCTCCAACCCCAAGGATATGGCTTTCTTCGAGCGGGCGCGGGATTTGCCGCTGCGACAGGCGGTCCTCACTGCTTTTGGCAGCACCCGCCGGGCCGATGCAGTCGTCGAGGAGGATGAGAATATCCGTTCCCTGGTGGCAGCCGGCACCCAAACGGTAACCATCTTCGGCAAGAGTTGGGACCTCCACGTCCGGCGGGTACTGCATACCAGCCTGGACGAAAACCTGCGCCTGATCGCCGATAGTGTACGGTATCTTAAGGCCCGGGGGCGAGAGGTCATCTACGACGCCGAGCACTTTTTCGACGGCTATCGGGCCGACCCGGTCTACGCCCTGCGCACCCTGGCTGCTGCCGAAGAAGCCGGAGCTGATGTCCTCGTCCTGTGCGATACGAATGGGGGTACATTGCCTTCCACTCTGACGCTCATCATCGAGGAGGTGAAGAAGGCGACCTGCACTCCCCTGGGGATTCACGCCCACAACGACAGCGAGCTGGCCGTGGCCAACTCCCTGGCCGCGGTGCAAGCTGGCATCGTCCACGTCCAGGGCACCATCAACGGTTACGGCGAGCGGTGCGGCAATGCCAACCTCTGCTCGATCATCCCGGCCCTCAAGCTCAAGCTGGGCTACGATTGCATCACGGATGAACAGTTGCGCACCCTGACCAGCCTCTCCCATTATGTCAGCGAATTGGCCAATCTGAGCCCGGATGCCCACCAGCCTTATGTGGGACGCAGCGCCTTCGCCCACAAGGGTGGCACGCACGTCAACGCCCTGGTCAAATGCGAGGAAACCTATCAGCACATTGACCCCCAGTTGGTAGGCAATTGCAAACGGGTCGTCGTCTCCGAGCTTTCGGGCAAAAGCAACATCGTTTACAAAGCCCAGGAGTTTGGTCTGAATCTGTCCCTCAGTAGCGGTCAGGCACGACAGGTTCTGCAGCGCATCAAGGAACTGGAGAATCAGGGCTTTCAATTTGAAGGCGCCGAGGGTTCGGTGGAATTGCTGATCCGTCGGACCCAGCCGGGGTATGAACCTCCCTTCGAGTTGCTGGACTTCCACGTGCTGGTGCGCAACAACTATAACGGGGGTATGGCCGCCGAAGCCACGGTCAAGGTGCGGGTCGGCGACCAAATCATCCATACGGCGGCCGAGGGCAACGGCCCGGTCAATGCTTTGGATATGGCGGTGCGCAAGGCGCTGTTGCCTTTTTACCCTCAACTGGCCGACATCCACCTGGTTGATTACAAGGTGCGCATTCTGGACGGGGAGGCCGGGACTGCGGCTCAGACGCGGGTGCTGATTGACTCGGCCTGCGGGACCCGCACCTGGAGCACGGTCGGTTCGTCCACCAACATTATTGAGGCCAGTTGGCAGGCCCTGGCCGATAGTCTGGAGTATGGCTTGCTGCTTTCCAGGCAAGGGGTAGGGGTTGAGCGGATCAGATCCTGAGCGACGGTTTGTAGACTTGGGTGGCCCCGATTGGCAATTCGGCTGTGTCCCACGGCAGCCCGTGGAGGGCAGGGGGGTCAACGACTACGACCAAGTGGCCGAGTGGCTGCCGGCCACCGTGCCGGGCAACGTGCGCGCCGACCTCCTGGCTCTGGGCCGCATCAGCAACCCGTTCTACGGCCTGAACAACGAAGACAGCCAATGGGTGGAGGAATGGGATTGGTGGTACAGGAAAACCCTTTCCCTCCAATTGGATGAGGGGGAACGGGCTTTCCTTGTCTTTGAGGGCATTGATTATATTTCGGCCGTCTACTTCAATGGGGTAGAACTCGGTC
>JBBIJG010000398.1:0-3193 GCA_037446095.1 Caldilineae bacterium | reverse complement strand
AGGCCGAGCAGGGGCAGAAAGGCCAGAGGTAAAAACAATTTGCACAGATAGACAAGGTTATCTTCAGTCAAAACGACCTTCCAGAAAGAGGGCCTGAACACAGCCAACGCCATCTCCAGCGGGTTGTCTCCCCAGTGTTCGTAGTATACAAGGTATTGAGATTTGCCTTCTGGATTGGCGCGTGGGATGATGACGTAAAAGGCTATGTAGAACCAGGCCAGTGCCACACCGGCCATGAGCGCTCCCACTTTTCTCTCCTTCCGCAGAAGGAAGGCATACGCCCCCATCATTGCCACCAGCAGGGGAATATCCTCTTTGCAACTCATGGCTAGGATGACAAAGATGAAAGACCACAAATGCATCCGTCTCTCAAGGAAATAGAAAGCCCAAAGCAGAAAGGTCGGGGCCAGAGTCACGGCGTGAAAGTCGAAGAGGTTCGCCGCCTCCAGAGCCGGGAACAACAGATAAGCCAGAGCGAAAACCACTCCACCGAACTCGCTCCGTAGCTTCTCCCGCGCCAGCAGGTAGACCGGCCAGGCTCCCAGAGCAATAACGACCGTCTGGAGGACGAGCAGTGTTTTGGGGCTCTCGTAGAGCAGGTAGAACAGCGAAACCGGCAGGAGGATGGGTTCCACGTGTTGGGCCAGCCTGATGGTCAGGCCCTCCACATTGGTGAAGCGGAGAGGGCGACCATGGATGGTGTTCCAGACGGCCTGGTCGTAGTTGCCCAGGTCATAGGCCAGAGTCTCAAAAGCTTCGTGGCGGGCCACCGCCAGGGCCGAGAAGATGGCGATGTAGAGGACAATGAGGAGGGCCACTATCGCCGGGGCTAACCAACCTGGTGTGAAACGTGAAACGTGTTGCGTGAAATCCCGAGTCACTGACTTTTCCCTCCGCAGCACCTATTTTACCACAACTGCTTCATCCAACACAATTCGGTTCTCTGGCTTGGGGCCTCCCAGCACAGGCAGACGATGGCCGGTTTGGGCGTCGTACATCCCCACCTCGATGAGGTATTCGCCCGGCGGGACATCGGGCTTGACGGTGAACTCGTACTCGTCGGCGATAACCTCCCCCTCGACCCATCCTGTCGTCGGCAGGGTGCCGTTGCCGGGTACACTATCGCGCTGCCCCCAAATCCGATTCCCCTCGTCAATCAGGTGTACAAAGACGGTATAGGACGTTTCCATCTCGGCCAAAGCTCGCCAGTAGAGGGTCAGATGTATCGCTTCACCGGCTCGCAACTCGTTACGGTCCAGGTCGTAGCCCAGGAATTCCACCTGATCGCCCAGGTTGGCTGAGAGAGGGTGCTGGATGGGGGGGACCTGGAAAACCCTGCTCCGGCCTTCGACGGTCAGTGAAGAGAGAGAGATTTCCCCCACCAGGCTTTCCGTAGCCGCGTCCACCAGGCCCACTGTCAACTGATACTGGCCTGGCGGCGTCTCCGCCGAGAGGGGCAATTCATAATGATCGCGCAGAAGCTCGCCCTCCGGCCAGAGCATGGTGGGATAGGTGCCGGCCACAGGCCGCTCCCGCACCTGCCCCCACACCTGTCCGGCCCGCTCCTCGACCCGGATGAGGACAAGGTAGTCTCCCTGCACATCGGCCAGAGCCTGCCAGTACAGGTTCAGGGATAGGGTGTCCCCAGGGGCTACAGTTGCAGCGGCCAAGTCATACCCCAGCAGCCTGACCTCGCCCCAGTCCGCTGTCAGCGGGTGTTGGATGCTCAGGGAGACCACAGGCGGCGGCGAGAGGGGGCGGTTGACTTCTATGCGGCCCAATTGCACAGTCGTCCCCTGGGGAGCGCCGTTGGCGTCGAGGACATCGAGCCTGGCCAGGCTTTCCGGCTCGTAGACGGCCACCTCGACGGTGTATTGGCCCGGCGGGGTCCCGGCGGGCACCGGTGGGTCATAGACGTTGGTCACCACCTCGTCCAGCCACCAACTGGAGGTGTATAGATGCCGGTCGTTGATGAGTTGCCGGTCGTCCTGCCCAATGAGATGACCGCGACCATCCTTCAGGAACAAGGCGACCTTGTAGTCTCGGTCCACCTTTTGCCGCAACTGCCATTGCAGGACAGCCCACATTTTCTTGCCGGCCGGCACTACCCTGGCCTCCACCTCTGCCTCGCTGCTGGTGGCTCCCGCTCCTCGTCCCCCATAGGCATAGCCCACCAGCGAAATCTGGTTGGCAAAATTCACGTCAATAGGATTGACCTCCGTGGTCAGGGAGAAGGTGCCGTGGGGCGGCAATTGGTACCAGAGCACGTTGTAGCCACGGAAGTCTGCCTGGCCCAGGCGCTGGCCGTACTTGTCCAGCAGGAACAGGACCGCACCACGGGGGTCGGTATCGGATTTGTGCCAGCGGATCCAAAAGACCCGCTCCCGCCCCTGGCAGAGCTCAGTCAGGCGTTGGGCCACGGTGTGGATGTCAACGAAGAGATAGTGGGCCGGCGCCCGACCGCGATAATAGTAGTCGAAAGGATAGGGCACGTCAATCAACACGACGTCGTTCTCCCTGGCCTGGCTCTCGATGAAACGGGCCAGACCGCGCGTGTCGTCGCTGAAACCGGCCGGGTCGAAAAAGTCGGCCCGGAGGGCGGAGGCGAAGGCGGCCAGGAGAAAGACGACCAACAGCAGTCCCAGCGCCGGCACCCGTTTCCAGATCTGCCCGATGGCGTAGGCCAGCAGCAGGTAGTAGGGCGGGGTGGCCAGCATGATGTAGCGGGGATGGAAAAAGGGCCTCTCGCGCAGAATGTAGAAGTACAGGAGGATAGGCAACACCAGCCACAGGCATAGCCATATCAGAGATTCGAGATTTGAGATTTGAGATTTGAGAGAGGCCAATCCAATGGCCAGGCCCAAGACCAAAATGAAGGCTATGCCCGCCAGAAAGGGAGTGGCCTGGATCAGCTCGGCGGCTGGCCCCAGGCTGAAGCCCTGCCAGACCTGCAGCAGAAAAGAAGGCAGGTCCGGCACCCCCATGGTGGGATTCTCGTAGGCCACGTACTGTCGCAGGGCGATGCGCGCCTGGGGAAGGTAGAGCAAAGCTATAGCCACCTGGCTGAGCACCCAGCCTCGCAAGACTTTCAGCCACTTTCCCCGCTGCCAGGCTTTGACAAGAACCATCAACCCCAGGAAAGCGTTTTCGGCAATCAGGATGAAGCCAGCCGAATAGTGGGTGTAGATGCTCA